>JAOUFL010000045.1 GCA_029858245.1 Candidatus Zixiibacteriota bacterium | reverse complement strand
TCAAAGGAGGATATAATGCCCATCAAGCCAGGGGAGAAAGCACCGGATTTTGTTCTGACGGGGCAGGATGATATCGAATATAAATTATCTGATTTCAAAGGTAAAAACATCGTTTTGGCTTTTTATCCGGCGGATTTTAGCCCGGTCTGCTCTAAGGAGCATACCTGTTTTATAAACGACCTGAAAAGGTTTGAGAACCTGAATGCCCAGGTCTTCGGAATCAGCGTGGATAATATCTGGTCTCATAAAGTATTCGCTGAAAAATTACAGCTTAAATATCCGCTTCTCTCCGATTTTCACCCCAAAGGTGCAGTTGCCTCCAAATATGGTCTCTATTTAGCAGATATGGGGATAACCAATCGCGCAACGGTGATTATCGATAAAGAGGGCGTGGTTCGATACATCCAGGTTTACGATATACCTCAGCCGAGGGAGAATAGTGGACTTTTGAAGGTATTGGAGGAATTAAAATAAACTGATTTTTAGGAGTTGAGAAGCCCGCTTAACAGTTCCTTTATCTGCTCAACTTTAAAAGGCTTGAATAAAAATCCATCCGGCTTAGGTTTTTCTTCCGGGTCATACTCGTTCTCATATCCGGTAATCACCACCACTGGAATTTGTGGAAAGTTCTGTTTCAGAACCCCCAAAAGCTCCTTGCCATCCATATTGGGCATTCTCAGATCGGTTATTATCAAATCGAATTTCTCTTTTCCCAGTTTAACTAAAGCATCTTCGCCATCCTGTGCTTTTTGGCTTTTGAGATCAAAGCACTGAAGTAACATATCAGACAGAAGCTCTGACATATTGGGATTATCCTCTACAATCAAAACCTTTCTATTTTTTAAGCTGTTGTTCATATTATCTAAGCCCCTTTTCTCAATAAACTTATCGGCTTTAATTGTTTTTCCTCAATAAGAAAAGGTTAGGTTTTATATCGTAATCTTTATTATACTGTTTTTCCTTAAGGAGCATTTATCTACTTTCTTAAGATATGCTGATTGCATAGAATAAAGCTTCTTTCCTCTCAGCTAAAACATACGTCCTGATTTAACTGCAATAAAAACTATTAAACAATCCTGTGTAGGTTTTAACAGAAAAATAAAGGAAATTTTTAAATATTTTACTTGACAATATTTTAAAAGGTATTATTTTTTTACCAGAAAACACTTATTGTTTTTACAACTTCACCCAAAAAGGAGCATAAAATGAAAAAGAAATTTATCTTTGGGCTTTTAGTGGCGGTTCTTCTTTTATTCTTTATCACCTCTTCCTGGGCACTGGATTATAGAAACTATTTGAGGCAAAAGAATGAGGAACATCCATGGCAAGAAAGTAATAAGGTACCTGCTACACCCCAGACCATAAACAACTATCCCCCGGAAATAAAATTTATCTTTATCCTTAATATTCAGCCAATCTTAATCTTCATTGAGAAAACAACAACCAGGGCTACTACTGAATTGGATGATTCAGTAAAAAATTTGACAAGAGGGGTTAAAAAACAAGATGAGTGACAATCTGCAGAACTCTAAGGTAAATATAGCTCACCAGCTTGAAGAGATAGAAAAGCTAATCGAGAAAAAAGATTTTGTAACTGCCTTAGCCCAGATAAGGGAAATCCAGAGCACAAGCAGATTGAGTTATTTTTCTCTTTGTGCGGATTTATTTTCTGAAGAAACAGGAAAGTTTTACTTTCTTGCCACCAAGGTCTTACAGCACTTAGGTAGTTATGAGGAGGCATTAGCAACAGCTCAAAGAGCAATTTCGGTATTCATTGAGTTGCATAATGAGTTGAAGATAGCCCAGACTCAATATCTATTAGGTTTAATTTATATAGCCTTAGGAAATCACAAATCTGCTGAAACAGAGATAAGAGATGCATTAGCTGTTCTCAGAAGGGTTATTGATTTTAAAGGAGTAATAGACTGCCTGAATAAGCTTTCACAAGTTGAGTTTGTAAGAGGAAGTTACTCTAAATCGATAGAATACCTTCAGGAGGCACTAAGCTATTGTTATAAAGCAGAAGATCATAAGAAAAAGGCTATACTTTATGGTAACTTAGGTCAAATGTTTGTGATGATAGGAAATTGGAAGGAGGCTAAGAGAAACCTGCTTCTAAATATTAGTCTAAACCGGCAAGCTAAGGATGAGCTTAACTTATGCAGAGGGCTTCTATCCTTAGGGTATATTTATTTTTTGGAAAGAGAGTTTACTGAAGCAAAAAAATCCTATGAGGAGTCTTTATCACTAATTCAAAAGAATAACTGTGTTCGAGAACTAGCTATTTATAATGAATATTCAGGTGAGTTAGCTTTTGTTTAGAGAGATTATCAATCGGCTTACGAACACTATACTAAGGCTATCGAGATAGGCGAAAAGATAGCACCAAACAGTGGAATTATCAGCCAGACCAATCGTCTTCTTGCAGAGTTGCAGGTGGCTAAAAAGAAATATGATTTAGCCTTAAGCTCCTGTGATAAGGCTCTAAAGGTAAGCCTCTCCTTAGGTGAGAGACTTGAGGAGGCGGCATGTTATCGGATTTTGGGACAGATTTATACCGTTAGGGTAGAAAAAGAGAAAGCCAGGGAAAACTTCGAAAAAGGTTTGAGTATTTTTGAGGAGATAAAAGCAAAATATGAGTTAGCCAAAACCTATTTAGAGGCAGGAGAATCAAACTCTTTTGAATATTTTGAGAGGTTGAAATATCTGGGTCGAGCTGAGGATATCTTTAAAGAATTAGAATCTAAATATCATCTGGCACTGATAGATAAAGCTCTGGCTCAGTTATTTTATGAGAATAAGGAATATGAGCAAGCTGGTTTTTCTCTGAAGGATGCGGAGAAGATATTCAGGGAGCTGAAAGAAGAAAAAGACTTGAATCTGGTTCTGGAGCTCAAGAGTAAGATAGAAAGATTTAATGGAGAGTTTGAAACGGCTGATCCTGAGAAAAAGTTTACTTTCTCCAATATCATCACTCAGAACAAGGAGATGTTCGATATATTAGAGCAGGCAAAGCAGATAAAAGACACAGATATGACCATACTGATAGAGGGGGAGACCGGCACGGGTAAGGATTTGTTAGCCAAGTGTATACATTATGAGAGCAAAAGAAAGGATAAAAGGTTTGTGAGCGTAAGTTGTGCCGCAATTCCTGAGGCATTACTGGAGAGTGAACTATTCGGGCATAAGAAGGGAGCCTTTACCAGCGCGGGTTATGATAAGAAAGGGCTCTTGGAGGAGGCAGATGACGGGACTTTGTTTTTGAATGAGGTGGCAGACCTGCCTTTATCGATACAGGCAAAATTATTAGGGGTGATAGAGAATAAAGAGTTGACCAGATTAGGAGAGACAACTCCGAGAAAGGTAAATTTCCGGATAATAGCTGCGAGTAATAGGAGCTTAGAAGATGAGGTAAAATCAAGGCGATTCAGAGATGATTTATATTATCGGCTGAAGGTGATAGAGTTTGTTCTGCCACCTTTAAGACAGAGGAGAGAGGATATACCTTTATTGATAGATTATTTTGTCAGGATTTTCTCGAATGACGACAAGAAGATATCTTCAGAGATTTCGGAGGTTTTTTCAAATTACACCTGGCCCGGGAATATAAGAGAGCTTGAGAATAAGGTAAAAAGGCTTGCGATTCTTCCAGAAGGAGAGCTTATAGAGGTTTTGAACAGTTTCAATAAAGAGCTGGATAACCAATCAGGCTTGAATAACAAGATTCAGGAGATAGAGAAGAAGGAGATATTGGAGGTGCTGAAAAGACATAATTATAATCGAAGGCTAACTGCTGAATCTCTGGGTATCTCAGAGGCAACTTTATACAGGAAAATAAAAAATTATCGACTTGACATATAAAAGATCCTCTCAACTTTGAGAAACAGTCTCTCAGTTTTGAGAGGCATTTAAGTTCTTAGAATTTAAGAAGTTAAAAGAAGTACAAATTAGAGTCTCTCATTTTTGAGAGATTTTTTTATTTGTATAGAATTTTCAGGTTTTTAAATCTCCCCATAAGAACTTCTCTATTTTATTGATCTACTTAGGATTAGAGAAAAAATCATTTAGGGATAATTTTCCTGGCATATTTTTTGTTTAAGGGTTCTCTCTGGTTGGCTTTACCCCTTTTACTCTTTTCTTGGAATGGGGATGCTCCGCCCCGGGTAATAGGAAGCCCGGGCGGAGCGAAAAGAAAATTAAAGGGAGGAGAGATTAAAATGATTGATTTCCCAAGTGGGTTTATCTAAATTTTTGATTACAGAATAAGGAGGAGAACAATGTTAAAGAAAGAGAAAACGATGGGGAAAAGATTTATTTGGTTTATCTTTGTTCTTTTTTCGCTTTTGTTGCTTTTTAGTTGTAGCCTGATCAGGAAAAATGGTGAAAAGATTAAGGATACCGGGAACATTGCGGGAGTAGTTTTTGATAGTCAGACCATGCAACCTCTTGCTGGAGCTGTAGTCTATATAGAAGGGATGCAAACAATAGGAACAAAAAGCGATTCTCTTGGAAGATTCTGGTTGTCTAATGTGCGTTTAGGTGAATATAAGATTCTGGCACAGAAGATTACCTTTCACACTACCAGGATTTCAAATGTGAAAGTCTTTAATGATTCAACTTCAATTGTTGTTTTCAGGCTCTGTATCGCAGCAATTGAACCTTGGGGTTGTTCAGGAGAATGGGACGATAAAATAATCAAAACCGATAGCATCTCTTTCTTTCGCACACAATATAAAGATTTAGTAAAAAACAAGTAAGAACAAAAATATAGGGGGAAGTCATGAAGAAATATTATTTTATAAAAATATTTATTTGTACTTTAACGGGATTATTTATTTTCTTTTCCCTTTCAATTCGTTCTTTTCCACAGGTAAAAATTTCAAGTAAGTTAGACCCGCTATTATCCGGAATATACAACTCCCTATATGCTCCTGCAAAAGCAAAAATAATTTCACAAGATTCTTCTCTTATTGAAGTAGCCTTACCTTTTGAAAGATTTGGCAAAGCCATATCTCTTAATTGGAGAAATGGAGAACCGATGGTTGGAGTTTTTATCAAAGTGGAAGGTTCCATTGATGAATTGCAGTCCCATGGTGTCAGAATTCATTCAATGATTGGTAATATTGTTACTGCGGATATTCCTTTAAAAAATCTCCCTGAAATAATTGCCCTACCCAATGTTCTCAGAATTGAAGCGGCTAAACCAGTTGAGCTGGACCTAAATGTAGCAGCTCCTATGGTTGGGGCGCCAAATGCCAGAAATTCATTTGGTTTGACAGGTAAAGGAATAATAGTTGGAATGGTTGACTCAGGACTTGACCTGGCTAATGAAGATTTTCAAGATAATGAGGGTAAAACCAGGGTTCTGTATCTGTGGGACCAGACAGATAATTTAGGACCGCACCCGTGGGGATATGACTACGGGACTGAATGGACAAAGAATGATATTGACCAGGGAAAGTGCAGGCAAACTGCTACCGGTGGGCATGGCACCCATATAGCTGGAATTGCCACAGGCAGTGGAAAAGCGACTGGAAATGGTGTTCCTCAATATACTTATGTCGGAGTTGCACCGGATGCAGATATAATTTTTGTGAAAGCAGATTTGTCTAACCACTCTAAAGTCACTGATGCTGTGCTATACATTGGGAGCCGGGCAAAGGAGTTAGGAAAACCCTGGGTAGCCAATCTTAGCTTGGGTGGTTTCTGGGGTCCGAGAGATGGAACCAGTCCTTTTGAGCAAACCATTTATGGTATAACAAACCAGGACTTGGGCAAAGGAAAAGTAATAGTGGTCTCAGCAGGGAACGAGGGATATGACCCGAACAATCCAGAGGTGATTCAGAACAATACAGAATATAGAAAGAGGAAAAATCATGCAAGGAAACAGGGATACGGTTCAGTAACAATGGAAGTAAGGGCAAATTCTTTATTTGATAATGATGTATTCTGGAATGAAATATGGTATCCTTGGAGCCAATCTTTTAATGTAACAATTACCTCACCAAGAGGTAGAACTTATGGTCCATTTCCCCCAGATTCAGGCACTGGTGATCCAGGATATGGTTGGTATTATCCAACTGATACTGATGGGCTTGTTCTATGTCACAATAACCATTTTGACTATAACTGGCCAGACCCTTTCCCATTTACACCTGATAATCAGATTCTAATTATTTTAGCTGATGTAGAAGTTCAAGGGACGCTTTATTCGCTTGCTCCTGGGAACTGGACAATTACAATGTCAAATGGCTCTGACTGGTGGAATTCTTATATTTTATATTCTATGTCAACTCCTGACTCCATATGGTTTAATGACGCAAGCCATGATAATTCTCGAAAGATAACAGAGCCAGGAAATGCAAATAATATAATTACCGTGGGCTCATTTAATTCAAAAAATAGCTGGGTGGATGTCAACAATCATACCCAGCCGCAGTACAATAATCTATTTGTATTATCAGGCTATCCTGTTGAAGAGGTTTCCTTCTTCTCCAGCCCAGGGCCAACCCGTGATGGAAGAGACAAACCAGAGATTTATGCTCCAGGCGCCTGGATTGCTTCTAGTCTCTCAAGTGAAGATTACTATTGGGTTAATTATTATCAAAACTATCAAGAAAAAGATGGTGCTCATATTAACTGGACAGGCACAAGTGCTTCTGCTCCTTTTGTTACTGGTGCGGTGGCTTTGCTTTTGCAGCAGGATCCGGATTATTCTATAGATGATATAAAAGACATTTTATATTGGACTTCTACCTCAGAGGATTTTTTGGATGTTTATGAAACTGTAGCTTTATATGCCACAGGAGATGCAAATGGAGATGGGATTATTAGCGTTTCGGATATAGTTTTTCTTATTAACTATCTGTTCAAAGGGGGAACAGCACCCTATCCTCTATGGAAGGCAGATGCTAATGGAGATTGCCAGGTCTCACTTTCTGATGTGGTATATTTGATAACTTTTCTTTTCAAAGGTGGAGAACCACCTAAAAAAGGATGTGCTTAGTTTTAATTAAGAAGTTAAAAGACTTTTTAAACCTAAAATCCCAATAATCGAGTTTTTCTCTCCTGTTCACTTTTTGTTAAAGAATGACTTTCGACTGGCTTTTACTTCTTTCCTGGTTCAGTCAAAACTCCACCTGGGTTTGAGGGAGCTCACGCGGAGTAAAAAAAGAGGAGGTGAGTAAAGACTTGACAAATTGTTACATGGCGGATAGTATATACTCTCAACTTATATTTTAAACCAGGAGGTGTAAAATGAGAAAATTCGTTCTATTTATTATAGGCTTAATGATACTTTTCTTTTATTCTAATCAAGCTGGAGCCAAAGAATACGACAAAAGTAAACTCTTCAGTTTATGGGTTGATATGGGTCGAACTGTTTCGAACGATGATGGATTGGAGGGAGGTCCTGGAGGAAAGGCGAGTTATAATCTGAGATTTGAATATTGTTTTGCTCGCTCATATTTCTCCCCTTCTCTGGGATTCCGTTTAGGAAAACTTCCTTTGCGAGGATCATGTGACTGGAATTGGACTGATGGAGTAATTTACCTGAAGGTGGAGATGGATAGAGGTTTACTTTACTCCATATGTGAAAACGGGAATAGGGGTATATCATCTGGATTTGAAAATCCCTGATTATAGCGGATTTCCACGTATCAATAAGAATTACCCCGGTTATAATATGGGATTCGGCTTTGAACTAATTTTTGAGAAATTACCAGTTACTCTATTTACTGAATTAGATTATAATATCATCCCCATTAGCCCTTCTATCCGTTTACCTATGTTCCGGGAAGTCCCGTCAGCCAAGATAATTAATCCCACTATTGGACTGGGCTTTTCGTTTTAGTAGGCTTTATGTAGGTCACAATATCGGTCATTTTGCTCTTATGGTGGAGTTAGAAGATAATATCATACCAAATATCAATCTCAAGTTGCATGACCACGAGGTAAAGGATAGTAATTTCCTAAACCCCCAGATAGGCTTTAGCTATATGTTTTAAGTAATTTTCAGTTAAAGGTTAATTACAGGATTTCGATATATTCCAAGTTTCTGCCACCTCGCATATGTGTCAGTCCTGTTATTGGTTAAGTATCTTTTAAAAGGCAAAAAGATAAAAGAGGATAGTCTGAAGTTTTTATTTCTCGAAAAACCTATCTTCTTTTTTCTCTTCTTCTGATAAAATGCGATAGAGCTCCCTTACCTCATCTTTTCTTAACCCTCTTGAGGGAAGCTTTAAAACCTCTAATTCTATTTTTTTCCTGGCCAGATTCAAGATAACTTTTTGCCCCGCCTTGATTTCCTTGGAGGGTTTTGCTTTTACCCCGTCTAAATAAATTAAGCCTTTGTCACAGGCAAGCTTAGCCTGCGTTCTTCGCTTTATCAACCTGGAGACAGAAAGGAACTGATCTATCCGCAATTTCTAATTAAGTCCTTACCTCCACATAAGTTCTTTCTTTAAGCTCCTCAATTAACTTCAATATCAGCTCACCACCCTTTTTCCTTCGAGCCATCTCCTTTAGTTCATCCCAATCTTCTTCTAAACTTAATCTTCTCTGCTCTTTCTTATCAAGTATCTTGAGGATATGCACACCTTCACCCGTAATTACGGGAGAGGTTACCTGACCGATCTCTGTTTCGGAGATCTTATCTCTTATCTCTTCGGGAAGTTGTGCTAAAGGGAACCAGCCTATGTCTCCCCCTTCTTTTTTAGATTCCTCATCCTGAGAATACTCTTTGACTGACAAAACAAAGTCTGCACCATCTTTCAAATTCCGGTAAAGAGAGTCAGCTGTGTTTAAAACTTGTGAAGAATCAGAAGGGGAGGGGAGAATTCTAATCAGTATATGTCGAACATGTACGCTTTCCTCATTTTTCCCTTCTGATTTGATTATGTGATAACCCAAAAGAGTTCGCACCAATTCGCTTGTTTCTCCAGGATTGAGAGCAAAAGCAACCTCTTCAAACTCAGGTAATACTTCCCCTCTTTTTATAAAACCCAGATCCCCTCCCTCCTTAGCACTAAGGTCTTGTGAAAAGTTCTTTGCCAGCTCAGAAAAATCCTCTCCCCTTAAAGCTCTCCGCGAAATATCTGTAGCGAAACTTTTCAATGAATCCAGAGTTTTCTGGCTGGGTTCCATCTTTAAAAGTATCTGACTGAGCTTAACCGATTCCGGTTGCTCTGGTAGGCTATCTCTATAGATCTCATAAAACTCTCGAACCTCCCGTGAAGAGATGTTTACCCTGGAGAATTTTGAGTTGACGAATTTATCTCTTAAAAGCTGTTCTTTGATTTTATCGCGGTAAATTCTTTTAAGTCCTATCTCCGTCAAGCCTTCGGTTCTCAACTCTTCCTGGAAAGCTTCCTCGGTGAGAAACTGACTTTTAATCCGACTTAGTTGCTCCTCTAAGGTTTGATCAACCTCTTTTTCATTTATTTTGATCAGCGTATCCTGCTCAGCCTGGATAAGAAGAAGACGATCATTTACCATCTGCTCCAGAAGCTCTTTTCTTAATTTAGCCATTTCATTATCATCCGCTGCTTTTTTGCCCAACTGAGCCAGGTAGATTTCCAGCTGAAGCTTTAACTCTGACTCCAGGATTATATCTTTCCCCACGATAGCCACGATCTGGTCAATTACTTCTTGAGATAGAAGAACCGGGGTGGAAAATATATAAATTAGAAAAAGAAGTAAAATTATCCTTTTAATTTTCATCTATTAATAAATCCTTAACGTTCTTTCAGGACCCGGTCTGGGATAGCCCTTTTTGAACTATCTTAAAAGCAGCATCAATGGCAGACTGGTTTATGTCGATCTCTGTCTTTGCTCTAAGTTCAGCTACCCATTTCATGGAGAGTGCGTTCTTCTTTTCAAATGTCACGGCACCCCGTACCTGGGGTTCTATTTCCTCTAAAGTTTTCTGCTTTTGCTCCTTTTTTTCCAGAAGCTTTATTACTGAATACCCTTCTCCTGCTGGACTTTGCAGGAGATGTACCGGACCACCAATCTCACTCTTTTTAAGTTTAAAGGCAGCTTCAAATAGTTCTGGATCCGTACTCCTGGTGATAGTTCCGATGTCACCACCTCTTTCCTTGGCGAGAGTTCTGAGAGTCTTCTCCTGAGCAAGTTCTTTGAAATCAGCTCCAGCCCTAAGCTGTCTGAGGAGGTCCAGAGCTTCTTTTTCAGTTCTGACCAAAATCTCCAGAATCTGCACCTGGGCTGGATCGATATATTTATCTTTATTCTTCTGATAGTACTCCTCTAAATCAGCCTGTTCTATGGTTAGGTCCTTCCAGATTACCTCATTTCTGAATTTCTCTCCTACCAGACCTTCTTCAAAGCGCTTAAGCATGTTTTTATATTCCTTGTCTCTATCTATTCCTTTCTGTTTCGCCAAATTCACCAGTATCTCTGTAGCCAGAAGTTGATTGAAAATCATATTTTTCAAGTCTTCCTCATCGTCAAGAGGTGGTCTCTGAAAAGAAGGGAAGCGGTTGTAGAATCTGAGAAATTCATCCACGTTTAACTCACCACCCTTATACTTCAGAAAAGGTAAGGTTTTCTCATTTTCAGAAAGCTGGTCAGGATCTATGTTTATCTCCTGGGGTAATCCATCAAGGGTATCCTCTTTCTGCAAAGTCAGAGCTTTCTCTTTTAACATATCCTTGGTTGAGCTTACTATTTTCATCTCCGATTTATCCATCAGGTCCATCATATAGTTTATACCCTTATCCTGCTGCCTCATCATCTGCAGAGTCATCTTCATTCTTTCCTTTTCCTCCTCAAAACTTTTCTGGGGAGGTTCTTTACTTTTCTCTTCCAGCTTAATTATGTGCCACCCAAAATAAGTCTTGATCGGACGGGAGATCTCCTGAGGCTTTAAACTAAACGCAACTTCTTTGAACTCCATGTTACCTAATCTCGAATACCAGGTGATAGACCCTAAATCACCACCTGTATCTCGGCTACGCAGGTCCATAGAACTCACTTTAGCCAGGGAATCGAAATTTGCTCCCTTCTTCAAAATGTTGTAAATATCTTCAGCTTCTTTCTGAGTTTTGACCAGTATATGCTTTACCTTCGCCCTCTCTCCAGATTTATCATAGAATTCCCTCACATCCTTATCTGTTAACTGGACTTTATTTATTATCTCTTTTGTTATGAGTACATTTATTAACATTCTTTCTTTTTCCTGGGCGACCTTATTCTCAATAGCTGGATCTTTATCAAATCCTTTCTCATAAGCAGACTGTAACATAAGTCTGGAGTCAATTTTTTGCTCTACAAATCGTCTAAGCTGTTCATTTTCAGGGAGATCTGATTGAATTTGTATGGTAGAATTTTTCTTCATATCCAGATACTGCTCCGCAATCTCACCCGCAGTTATCTTCTCTTTACCCACCTTTGCTACTATCTGTCCACTGCTGGATGTACAACCGCTAATCCAGATTAATCCAAACACTGCCAGGGACAGAACTATCAACAACTTTTTCACCTTTTCCTCCTTTATTAGGATAAAGTTTATTTTACTAATTTTTTAATATATGCTTTTCTATAATTTTTGCAAGAGATTTTTCACATATTCCAGTCGATTTCTGGTCTTATCTAATCTTATTCTGAGCTTGAAACCCTTATCTGTTGAGAATTCTAAAGGTAAACTGATCTCTCCTCGGTATTTCTTAATATCCTCTTTCTCCACTTTTTTTTCCGAATCAAATTCAATTTCGAGTTTTTCTCCCCTGAGGGACAGTTTAGAAATCTTTTTTTCTTGACAGAACAGCTTAAATTCTGATATCTCCAATAGTTCGTATGCCTGTTTTGGTAAAGGACCGAATCTGTCCTCAAGCTCTGTTTTTAAATCCTCTATTTGT
>JAOUFL010000257.1 GCA_029858245.1 Candidatus Zixiibacteriota bacterium | reverse complement strand
AATGATAATCAAAGTGACTAAAACCTCGGGATAGGCAAGCTCACCCCAGAGCTCATATGAAAAGAGGGTATAACCACACAGGGTGATGGCAGCTACCGGAATAGGTAAACCGGTGAAATAGGGTTTATCCTCCATTCTGGCTTCAAGGTTGAAGCGGGCTAATCTAAAAGCACCGCAGATTATAAAGACAAACCCTAAAATCCAGCCCCAGGTTCCCAGAATATAAAGTTTAAAAGAGTAAAAGATCACTGCCGGAGCTATCCCGAAAGAGATCAGGTCTGCAAAAGAATCCAGTTCTATTCCGAACCGGGAGGCGCTCCGGGAAAACCTGGCTATTTTACCATCCAGCGCGTCGAAAAAACCAGCTAAGATAATAAGCCAGCAGGCGTAAATTGCCTCTCCCTCGAAGCTCTGGAGTATTGATAAAAACCCGCAGAGCATATTTCCTACAGTAAAGACGTCCGGGAAGATTCCTTTGAAATTTCTCATTTGATCTTATCAATTATGATTAACACCGGGGCAGAGCTTAGCTCCGTCCTATATGAGAAAGCGGTAGAGAACCTGCAAGGGGGATTTCTCATGCCCAAAAAGTTTTACCCCTGTGAATTGTCCCGGTATCTTCAGTTTCGGAGAAAATCCTTTTAAAGTTCATCATTCTGGATCTATATCAAGACACCGAAAATGTTCCGATTATGGTTTCTCCAGCCTTAACTTTTTGACCGAGCTTCACCAAAATCTTAACCTTTTCCGGAAGAAAAAGCTCCACCCTGGAGCCAAATTTTATCATCCCGAATCTTTCTCCCGCTATTATTCGGTCTCCTTCTTTTATTCGGCAGACAATCCTGCGGGCAATAGTGCCGGTGATTTGCTTTAAGATTAATTTAACCTTCTCGTTTTCTAAACCGAGCTCATTTTGCTCGTTCTCGGAAGAGGCTTTTTCTTTAAAAGCAGGATTAAAACTGCCAGGAGTATATTTGGTATACTTTACTATCCCGCTTATTGGGTTTCTATTTATATGCACATCCCACAGAGACAAAAAAATCGAGACCTTGGTGCCGCCAGAGTTTAAATAACTATTCTCGGGAAAAGTGAGAAGCTCAACTATTTTTCCATCCGCCGGAGAAAGTATTAAATTATCCACCTGTCCGCCACTGGAGTATTTCCTTTCAGGATCCCGGAAGAAAAGTGCTACGAAAAAGGTCAGGAGTAAAAATATGAGTGTTAAGCCGGAGAAGATTTTGCTTTGGGACAAGATAAAGATTAAAAATAGAATGATAGTTAAAATCGAGCTTACAACTACAATGCCGAAACCTTCTTTGGACATGCTATTTCCTTAATAAGTTCTGCGGGTTCTCAAGTTAGCAATCTTATCTTAATATCTCTAATAGTTGCTTAAAAACAAAAATTCTATTTCTTTTTCTCCCTGGGATTTCCTCAAGGATACCGATTTTGACAAATTTTGTTAATAAATTATAAATGGTCTGATAACTTTTAGCTTTAATTCGCTTTTTGATATTGACAAAAGAAACTATGGGAGAAGCAAAAATTATGTCTAACAAATGAATAGCATAAACTGCATTAATAGCACCAATTTCGTCTTTTAATTTTTTGTACAAAATGAGGATTTTCATAACAGTGGTTTGAGTTTTTAGAGATTGTATAGCTAATGCCATTAGGAAAAATTTCAACCAACTCTCCCAATCTCCTTTTTCGGTCACATTTTTTAGGAAGTCGTAGTAATCCTTTCTTCTTTCTTCAAAGTATTCACTTATGTAAAGTAAAGGATAAGATAAAAGCTCTCTTTGATACAGAAATAATGGAATTAAAAGACGACCAATTCTCCCATTTCCATCCATGAAAGGATGAATTGCCTCAAATTGGTAGTGAGCAACTCCGATTTGAATAAGAGGATCTTTTTCTTGTTTAGAATTTACATACTCTTCCCAATTGCTTAAAAATGAAGGCAATTCAGTATACGGTGGTGGAATATAAATTGCTTCTTCAATGGGAGTGTTGGGTAAACCAATGTAAATCTGACTCCTTCTTAAGTTACCTCTATCTTTATTTGTACCCCTCACAGAATTTAATAAAATATAATGAATATTTTTTATTAAATTTTCTCCTATCGGTCTGTTTCTTAATTCTTGCATAGCAGTGTGCATTGCGCGTCGATAATTAATAATTTCTTTGACATCTTTTTCTTTCTCACTTTCTTCATATGTTTTTTCTTCAGCTTCATATTTAAATACATCCTCTAAGGTAGCTTGAGTTCCTTCGATCCGAGAGCTTAAAACCGCTTCCTTAGTTAGTAATGGGGTAATCAATAAATCGGGATTAGAAAGATTTATTAATGATCCTTGAAGTTGACCAAGAGCATTATTAGCTTCACCTATTTCCTTAATTAATGAAGTATAGTCTATCCTTGGAGGTAGCTTAGTCGGAATAAAAGGTGTTTTAGACATATTTCTCTTCTCTTGTATGGTTTGGTTATTTAGTATCTTTCGCTTATTCTACAATATTAGAAAAGCGAATTGAGTTATTCTAAAAATTCTGCGTAGAATGGAATAAGTATATACCTTATTCCATTCTTCATTAATTCCATCTATAACTCTAATAACTACTATTACTTATGATCATATTTTCTAACCAAATTTGACTCTTTAGTTTCCTTGATTGTTACTTTCATATAGTTCATCTTTTTCTTTTAAACACCCTCTTAAAAATATAATCCACATTTCTCAGATAATATTTCAAATCAAAGCAGTCTGAAATCTCTTCCCGGCTCAGGTATTTTCTAATCCTCTGGTCTTTGAGGACCAATTC
>JAOUFL010000256.1 GCA_029858245.1 Candidatus Zixiibacteriota bacterium | reverse complement strand
TCAAATCAACTCCATAAATATCTCCTCCATTATCCCTCATGTTCTTCCTCCACATACCGCCACCATCCGGGGCAATCTGACGGTTGTATTCATAACCATCCGGATTGATAATCGGAACAAACCATAACTCCCGGTTATTCACCAGATAGGCAACAGTGGAATCGATTCCGTAATTCTCGCCCAGATACCTCATAAAATAAAGTACTATCTCTATCCCAACCGGCTCCCTTGCGTGGATCAGAGCATTATAAAAAACCTCTGGCTCTTCCTCATTTACCCCGGGATTATCCGATATCTTCATTCCCCAGATAGGTCTTCCTTCTAAAGAGTAACCCACAATAAGTTTTTCCGTAGTTATATCCGGATACCAGAAATGAATAGAATCCATCTCAATGCCTGTTTCTTCATAAGTGTGATAACCGAACATATCCAGAGCTTTTTTCATCCTTCCCTGATAATACTGGGTAAGATCATCGATAATCACCTCGACCTGATAACCCCATGACCTGAGCTCCTCTACCTCGGCAGAGTCAGTAATTATATCCAGATATTTGCCATACTGTAAATAAGCCTTATCCAGATCCAGTTTTAAAACCTTCGTCATCTCCGGCTTGTCTTTGAAATATATGCGAGCCTGCATATATCTTTCTGCATATACCGAAGTGTACAAACTTAAGCTAAAGATACTGCAAATAATAAAACTCACAAATATCCTCATACAGACTCCTTTTTTTAAGATATACGAGTTTTAATATAGTTAGTTATTTTTAAATATCCAATTAAATCCAACCACAAAATATCTTTTGTCAAGCAGAAGAAAGTTAACTTATTTCGTCTCTTTTCTTTAAAGTATTATGGTTATTTAAAATCATTATTATCTTGACAAAATCATATGGGAGTTATATTATAGTTGTGTAACGTAATTTCTGATAAACCTATCGTCTAATCACCGAGATTCGAGAATCAAGGTGGAAATACCAGCTAAATATTTCAAAAAATCCAAATTCATATAAAGGAGGTTTTATATGTTTAAAGGTGTTTTAAGTACTTTAGCTTCTTTAGTTTTTGTATCATTTCTTTTCCTTACTCCTTTAGCTTTCCCGCAGGATCCGGGTACAGCAGATACCGTCAGAATTGAATGTCTTGATATAGTCAGACCCAATTCACAGGTAGTTGTAAATGTCTATGTGATCAACGACGAAAATTTAAGTGGCATATCAATCCCCTTGGCATATCCAGATACCTTTACACATCTGGATATTACCTGTGATTCAATAAGTTTTGTAGGCACGAGAGGAGCTTCAGCTGCATACAAAGCGGATACATCATCCATAGATAATGCTACAAATAGAGTGAATGTTTTTGCAGTTTGGTTTTCAGGATTTCTTACACCAGGAAATGGATCAGTGGCGAAGCTGTATTTCACAACAGGTCCCTCCTGGGATTCAACTTTATATGTTCCGGTTGATTCCTTTATATGGACAAAGGGAGGAGCTGATACCAAGTTAGAGTTTGCAAGAACAGATGGGATTGGATTTTTACCTATATTTACTAAAGGCTGTCTGGGTTATGGTGAGGGTCCTCCTCCCACCATCACCGTCACCTCTCCCAATGGAGGGGAGGTCTGGTATGTGGGGGAGAATCATAATATAACCTGGACCTCTAGTGATTTCACCGGCAATGTTAAGATAGAATACTCCACAGATGGAGGTTCGGGCTGGACAACCATCATCGCAAGCACCGCAGATGATGGAGTGCATCCCTGGACCATACCCAATGCCCCTACAAATCAGGGCAGGATAAAAGTTTCAGATGCAGCTGATGGAACTCCCTCGGATATGAGTAATGCTGATTTCTCCATACCCGATTTCACCATTGGAGCAACCCCGGGTTCAAGGGTGGTGGATATCGGAGCTTCCACTAATTATACAGTCAATCTGGGTTATCTTTATGGATTTGCTCATTCAGTTAATTTGACTATTTTGGATTTGCCTACTGGAGCAACTGGTAATTTCAGTCCCAATCCGGTCAATCCACCAGCTAATTCTTCTGTTTTGAACGTTAACACCACAGGTGCCACTCCAGCCGGACACTATACTTTAACCATTCGGGGAGAAGGAAGCCAGATCCACACAACTCAGGTTACCTTGGTGGTGAATGCTGCTCCATCCTCTTTTGCTCTTCTTTCTCCTGACAGTGGGTCAACGGTTTCCATTCTAACTCCCACGCTTTCCTGGCAGCAATCAACTGACCCTGACCCTCTGGATACGGTAAAGTATATCCTTTATTATACTCGAAATAGTGATTTCAGTAGCTACGACTCCATCCCCAACATAACTGGCACTTCTCGCACTTTACCTGCTCTACAGGACGATACCGTCTATTACTGGAAAGCCAGAGCAGTAGATAAATGGGGAAAGTCCACCTGGAGTAGCAATACCTGGAATTTCAGAACTAATTATCCTCAACCGCCTGCAACCTTTACCCTGATCCATCCGCCGGACAAAGATACTATCTGGCAGTTTTCTGATAGTTTGATCTGGCATAAGACTACCGACCCTGATCCAGGGGACTCTGTTGTGTATGACCTTTATATTGATACTCAACCAGGTTTTGCCAGCCCTACTATCATAAGTGACCTCTCCGATACCTCCTACTACTTTACAGGTCAGGATGACAGCACCTATTACTGGAAAGTGCTGGCAAAGGATATCAACACCTCCGGCAGATGGAGCACTCAGACCTTCAGGTTTGATGTCTATGTGGTTCAACCACCCGATCCTTTCACTTTGGCTTCACCTGACAGCGCCTCAACTGTCTCCACCCT
>JAOUFL010000255.1 GCA_029858245.1 Candidatus Zixiibacteriota bacterium | reverse complement strand
TCCGGGAAAGGGAGCTTATCCAGATCGTCCACCAGGGAGCGGAAGATCAGGCTGGTGACATTATAGTTTTCTTTGTAGCGGGTGTACTCAAATTCTGTTTTCACCCTTTCTATTTTCCCTTCCAGGGAGGCTATGCCCATTCTGGCGATCTGCTGTCCAAAGGAGAAATGTATTCCTCTTCTTTTCTCATCCAGCAAGTCGACCCTTTTATGCTCCGCATATATCTTTTTATCCTCTCTTTCGAAATAGAGGTTGAGTTTATAGGTGAGGTAGGTTTTGAAGAGGCGGTCGGCTTTAAAATTCAGGCTGTAGTTTTCCTTTCTTGTCCCGTACTGCAGATGGGAGAAGATCTCGTTCCCTATGCCGAAGATATTATTATCCCCGAATTCTATATACCCTTCCGTGTAATATTCATCATTATAATGAGCACCGCCCCTCAGGAAGGTGAACTTCTTCTCCTGCAGCTCGAGCCATAAAATCTTTTTTTCCTTTTGTGGTTCTGCAGGTCCATACCCGGACTGGATTTTCAGATAAATCTCCTCGAAAAGACCGGTGCTGAGAAGGTTGGATAAGCTCTTGTTAGCCAGGGTGGAGTTATAAGGACTGCCCGCTTTCAGGGGAAGGTTGCGGGTTACCATCCAGTTTCGGGTTCTCCTGTTTCCGGAAAGCTTTATCTGGTTTATAACTCCCTCGTCTATCTCCGCCTTTAAAACCCCGTTTAGAGAATCGTATTCTAAATTGCTTAGACGGGCAAGAGAATACCCTGAATCTCTATAAAGTTTAATTATCTGATTTAATTTGTCCTGCAGTTCCCTGCGGTTCATTACCCTCTGGGAAGAAAAACCGCATTTCTTTTGAAAGGTCTCAGAACTGAAAAGCCTGTTGCCGGAGAACTCTATATCGTTGAAAACCGGATTTTCTACAAGGTAGTAGGTTAAGGAATAGTCTTTTCCTGTTCTGGAAAGTTCGGCATAAACCTCTTCAAAATATCCAGTAGCATAAAACTTATTCAGATCTGTTTTTATATCGGTAATGGTAACATTTTCCCCGGTTTTCACCTTCAGGTTCTCCCTGAGGTGGTTATCCGTGAAATTTACATTCCCGGAAAATTCGATTTTTCCTACTGTGTATAAGGACTCAGATGAAAAGGGGGGATGGATAAGCGATTTTAAATCTGAAAGCAGACTATCCGCAACCCTTTCCCCGATTTTTATAAGCTCAGAAGCTTTTTCAAAATCGATCGAGGAATAAGCAGAAAGTTCGGGTGCAAATACAAAATCTGCTTTGCTTAACTCGTTTTCTTTTCTCTCCAGGGTCATAATGGAGGTGGTCTGGTTGGCAATATCGAGGGGATTTTTGATGCGGGAAGAGGATAATAGCTCAGAGGAGGTGTTGACTGCAATCACCACATCCGCACCCATCTCCTTTGCCACCTGAACCGGCACCGGGTCAACCAGCCCCCCATCCACCAGTTGTCTTCCATCTATTTCCACCGGGGTAAAAATCAAGGGGATAGCCATAGTTGCTCTCAAGGCTTCCGAAAGGTCACCCCGGGTTAAGAGTATCTCCTCGCCGGTTGCCAGGTCTGTGCTTACTGCACAGAAAGGGATTTTGAGCTTGCCGAAATCTGAACCCGCTTCGAAATTTGCCTGCATGGTCAACTGGGTGAAAAGGTTGGTCAGTTTCTGGCCCGAGGTCAGAGCCCTGGGGATAGAAGGCTCCAGCCCTTCGAAAAAAACCTGAAAAAGATATTTCTCCCTTTCCTCCCTCTGGGAAAGGAACAGGGAAAGCCGGGAAGGCGTATCACTTAAAAGGTCCTGCCAGTTAATGTCCAGTACTATCCTTTCCAGCTCCTCAGCCGAATAGCCGCAAGCATACAGTCCACCGATTATTCCGCCCATACTGGTCCCGGCGATAAAATCGACAGGGATTTTTTCTTTTTCCAGAACTTTTAATATACCAATCTGGGTAAAACCCCTGGCACCCCCGCCGGAGAGTGCCAGCCCGGTCTTTCTTTTAAAGTCAGGGGAGTTATAGGGCTTAAAAAGCTCACCGGCTTTTAGCCCCGTTTCGTCCAGGCGGATTTTTATATTACCCTCCTGTGCGGATAAAGCTGTAAACATAGAGAAAATCAAGAAAAGCAAGAAGAAGATATTTTTTAGAAAAAACATAAAAGAATTTTTTTAGTTAAACTATTCAGATAATTTTAACGGTTTGAAACAAAAAAAGCAAGCCCATCTTTTTTTCAATCTTTAAACTACACAAAACATAAGTTGACATGAGTGGACAAATCCTCTATTTTAAATCAAACCACACCAGGAGAAGGTCTTGCAAAGTTTATCCCGGGAGAAATTCAGACAGATTCACCGGCTGAAAAGCGAGAAGTTCAGGTATAGGGAAGACAGGTTCTTGATCGAGGGAACGCACCTGTGCGAGGAGGCTCTGGCATCTTCATGGGAGGTTGACCTTCTTCTTTTCACTTCTGATTTTTCTCAATTGCTCAGGGGAAAGAAACTCATAGACGGATTCGGCGAAAAAGAGGTTAAGCTGTTCAGGGTAAAGAGAGAAGAGCTGGAAAAACTCTCCGATACTAAAACCCCTCAGGGAGTTGCGGGAATTGTAAAAAAGAAAAAATTTTATTTAAACAAGCTTCTTCAGAAAAAAACTTCACTGTTTCTCGGTTTGGATAATATCCGAGACCCGGGAAATCTGGGCACGATCATCCGCACAGCAGATGCTGCAGGAGCAGACGGGGTCTTGCTTTCCCGGGGGTGCGTCGAGCTTTACAATCCAAAAGTCGTCCGCTCTACCATGGGTTCGCTATTTCATCT
>JAOUFL010000135.1 GCA_029858245.1 Candidatus Zixiibacteriota bacterium | reverse complement strand
ACTCCTCCCTATACCGGAGCCTGGTCTTCCGAGAACAGCCCTTATACCATTACATTTGTGGCTTCGGATGGGGATACCAGTTCAGCAGAAGATGTTTTGATAAATGTAATCAATAAAGATCCGGATGCCAAAGATTACGTTTTGGAAATCGGAGCAGATACTGGTCTTTTCTCTGAGATTGTTACCGTTCCAATTAAACTTACGAATCCAGATTCTGTTGAGGGTATGAAATTATTGATTAACTATGACCCCTCTGCACTCTGGTTATTGGAGGTGAACAGATCAAATACCAGGATAAGCGATTGGGCATATTTTGAATCCAAAGTGGGTATCCCGGAGCTGGGTGACATTACGATTCTGGCTCAGGTAGAAAAAGCATCATACGTTGAGGATTCCCCTAAACCATTGGTAACGCCTCCTATGTCCCCTGGTTCAGGAGTAATTACCAATTTAATTTTCAAGGTGATGCTTGATCCCTATTATTATGACCTTGATTTAATCACAGATGTAAAATTCAAATTCACAGACTCAACCGATAATACTCTAAACGGCTCTACGGATGAGGAATTTATAGGTCAAAATGAAATCGAGTATAAAGATGGGTATATCCTTATTAAAATGTCAGATGTGGTTTTAGGAGATATAAATCTCAATGGAATTCCTTTTGAAGTTGGAGATGCAGTAGTTTTCAGCAACTTTTTAATAGATCCAATTAACAATCCTTTAAATTTACAACAAGAGCTTAACTCTGATGTAAACCAGGATGGAATTTGTTGTTCCCTGGCAGATTTTCTCGCTTTGCTCCGGCAGATATTAGAGGGGGGAAGCTATGTTTTCAAAAAGGAGTCAATCACATCTAATACTGTTCAGCTTAATGTCAAGAGAAATTCTACCTCTTTAGATTTTTATATAGATTCGGATGTTCCAGTAGGTGGAGTAATGCTGACAATCGGACATCCGTGGATAGAATTTGAGGCTCCGATTTTGTCACCGGAAGCGTCAGGGATGGCTTTGCTCAAGAAAGAATATGGGGAGGAATTAAGGCTTCTCATATATAACACTACAACGCAATATATTGAACCCGGACAAAGAAAACTATTAACTATCCCTGTTGTAAAGGGGGAAGGGGATATTGTATTCCATAAAGCCTTCTTCTCTGATAATATGGGGAATCTGATGGATGCTAATATCACTATGGAGGCTGAGAAAGAAGTGCCCAGGAGATTTTCCTTGTTGCAGAATAATCCCAATCCGTTTAATCCACAGACAACCATCTCTTTTGCCTTACCGGAGGAGGGTGAGGTGAGTTTAATAATATATAATCTCAAAGGACAGTTGGTCAAGGTAATGGTGAACCAGAGATTAGAATCAGGTCTTCACACATTTATATGTGATGGGAAGGATAATTCCGGAAAAGATTTACCCAGTGGAATCTATTTTTATAAGCTTACTGCAGGTAAATACTCTAAGGCTAAGAAGATGATAAAAATCAAATGATTATTAGAAGAAAGTGTTATTTAAATGAAGAATCTTAAGATATGAAGAAAAAAAGATTATTGAATTAAGTAAATAGAGATTAAAAAAATTATGGAAAGGAACTGGGAATGATAACAAAAAAGTTTTTTAGCAGGAGAGGATGGTTATGGTTGCTCTGCTTTATAATCCCAGTGTTGATATTTTACGCTGAAGAAAGTCGGGCGCAGGAAACAATTGTATATGTTCCAAATGATACCTTGAAAGTTATGGATGCCACAGGTCAACCTGGGGATACTACTATATGGGTTAATGTTTATTTGAAAAATACTTATACTGCCGGAGGGTTCTCTCTGAGATTGAGGTATGACCCGAATTTAATCGTTCCCAGAGAGACTACCGTTGTGATCCCCCCAGATTCAACCGATACTTGGGTAGTGTCAGAGTTTGCAGGCAGAACAACAGTGCCTGAACCCTTTGATGTTCTGTTTTTCTCCACAAGGATAATAGATAGAAATACAGGGATAGCCACCTTTGTAACAGTTTTTGATATACTTTCAAATATAAACTTACCCCCAGGAGCTGGGCTTGTGGCTCGCTTACAGTTCAAAGTTAATCCAGGTATAACAAGGGATACCGCCACCATTCTCCTATTGGAAAATAATCCCGGGTATCCTTCTAGCCATAATGTTTATGTAGAACCTACTGGGTTTATCACATATAAACCTACGCTGACCAATGGGGTCTTTTATATATCTGCTGGGGGACCACCAGGCAATAATGCACCCGTATTTGGAACCCTGGCAAGTCAGTTTGAGGTAGCTGAAGGTCAGACCTTACAGTTTACTGTTAGCGCCAGTGACCAGGATGGAGATATAGTTACACTCTCTGCAGATGCCCTCCCCTCAAATGCTACCTTTCCTACTATTACAGGGGACAGTGCGGTGAGTCAGACCTTTAGTTTTTCTCCTGATTTCACTCAGGGTCCAGATGTCATCAGCGTGACTTTCAGAGTAAGAGATGAGTACGGTACCAGCAGTTTAAAAACAGTTACCATAAGTATCACTGAAGGACCACCAGGCAATAATGCACCCGTATTTGGAGCCCTGGTAAGTCAATTTGAGGTACTTGAAGGGCAGACTCTATCCTTCACCGTTAGTGCCAGCGATCAGGATGGAGATACTGTTACTCTTTCTGCAGATGCTCTCCCCCCAAATGCTACCTTTCCTGCTGTAAAGGGGGATAGCACTGTCAGTCAAACCTTCAGTTTTTCTCCTGATTTTACTCAGGGGCCAGGTACCATCAGCGTGACCTTCAGAGCCAGGGACGAACACGGCACCAGCAGTCTAAAATCAGTTACAATAACTATCAATGAAGTTCCCCAGGATCTATTGATAGTCTCCAGTGATCAAGGTGGAGTCCCGGGAAGTACCGGCAAACTCGCACCTTTAATTTTTACAAATCTTCAGGATGTCTACGGGGTGCAGTTTACCCTTCATTTTGATTCATCAGCAGTTCAGGTGGATTCATTTATACTGGCAGAAAGGATAAATGGATTTAACATAAATTCTAATTTAGGGGATAATCCCAATCAGGTAACGGTCCTGATTTTCGGTTTTGGCAATGAGTTTATACCATCTGGCTCCGATACTATTTTGTATTTTGTCTTGTCTGTGGATTCTTTAACCCTCCCCGGACAAAAGCCTTTGAACTTAACCAATGCACGGGAGGCAATTGGTATTGATCTCCCCTCCAAAGAGCTACAGGTGGTTGATGGGTTTTTCACGGTAGATAAATTCGGGGATGTTAATATTGACACACTGGTGGATATTGCGGATGTAGTAAATTTGGTAGCGTATATCCTGGAGAATATTAGTTTGAATCAGCGTCAAACAGATGCTGCTGATATAAACCGGGATGGGGATGTAAATGTGGGCGATTTAGTAGGAGTAATCAATACCATATTAGGAAGACCTATTAATGCTCCGCTTGAGAGATTGAGCGAACCCTTGGCGTATCTTCGCTTAGACTATGACTCTCTGGTTGCCAATAGTACTGGACAAATAGATGTTTGGGCGGATTTAAAAACTGAAGTCTCTGGTGCTCAACTCAAGATAAAATATGATCCGGATCAGTTATCCTTTTCTCTTCCGAAATTAACTTCGAGATCAACTGGTTTTAATCTAAGCTATAAGAAAGATGAGGAAAATGGCATTCTTACTCTATTGTTCTATCGTTATTATGGTGAACCGATTCATTCGGGTCAGGGGAATATCCTTTCTCTGCCTGTGATCACCAACAGTAATTTTGATAAACAAAAGCTCGAGCTGAAAGAGGCTATTCTGGCTGATACAGGTGGAGCTGTCATTCCAGTGGATAAGGGAGAGGTTATATTACCTAAGACCTTCAGTTTGAGCCAGAACTATCCCAATCCGTTTAATCCCACTACTACTATCACCTTCAAGATTGGATCTAATGGTGAAACCCGGGAAGCCTTACAAACGACTCTGAAAATATATAATATTCTGGGACAGGTAGCTAAGACTTTGGTGGATGAACCAAAGTTACCCGGTATTTACCATCAGATCTGGGATAGCAAAAACGAACAAGGTGAAAAAGTCTCCTCAGGAGTATATTTCTATCAGCTCAAGGTAGGAGATTATAACGAGACTAAGAAAATGGTGTTACTGAAATAAAAAAATATAAAACTTAAAGGGATAATTATATGATTATGAAAAAGTCTATTAGAAGTTTTTCGGTTTGTTTATTTCTCGTTATTATTTTCTATATCCCCACCTGGGCTCAGAACAATGCACCGGTACTGGATGCCATCGGTTCGCAGAACGAATTTAGATATAGAAATAGAGGTTCTTCTCCTCTTAAGAATTACGAGAAAGATAAAGTTAAGTGCTTGATTGATTTGACGATAGAAAGAGTAGGATAGTTCTTTTAAGAGGGATGTATACAACGAGGAAGAAGAATGAAAAAATATAAACTCTTTTCCTTTCTTTTCATTTTTACAGCCTTTCTTTTTCTAGCAACTCCTGTTTTAGCTCAAATCTCTGATACCGTGGGGGTTGTGGACACCTGCAGAGTAGGAGTTATAACTACCTATCCTGGCTCTGAAGTATCTTTACCTATTTATGCTTTTAATGACGAACCGCTGGGGGCTATGGTTATACCGCTTAAATATTCAAGCTCCGATTTAGTGTGTGATTCAGTCTCTTTTGTGGGAACCAGACTTTCTTCTGCTTCTTATAAAGGGGCGGAAATTGATAGTTTAAATAAAACCATCAAGATATATGCAGTCTCATTTTCTCAAATAGACCCGGGGAATTCTGCAGTAGCATACGTGTTTTTTAAGGTGAATGAAAATGCTATTCCCCAGGTGATAGAGCTTGATACTTTTTCCACTGCCGATCCCCTGGTTTATCTGGATTTCACCTATACCTGGGCAGTGGATATGATGCCGGTCTTTGTGAAGGGGGCAATTACCATCGAGGAAATTAATCTTCCCCCGCAAATACAGTCTATCGCAGATCAATATGTTAACGAGGGGGAAGCTTTATCAATAAATATATACGCAGATGACCCTGAAGGGGATACGGTGATATTTAGTGTTTTAAATTCTCCTGAGGGAGCAACATTTGTAGATTCAGGTAATGGAAAAGCTGTCTTTCTCTGGACTCCTCCCTATACCGGAGCCTGGTCTTCCGAGAACAGCCCTTATACCATTACATTTGTGGCTTCGGATGGGGATACCAGTTCAGCAGAAGATGTTTTGATAAATGTAATTGATAAAATCCCTGATTCCCAGGATTATACTCTGGAGATAGGAGCGGATACAGGGATATACCTGGATACCGTTATTGTTCCACTAAAACTCATCAATCCAGATTCTATTGAGGCTATGAATTTATTGGTTCATTATGATCGAACCTCTCTCTACCTGCGAAACGTAAGCAAGTTAAACACCAGATTAGAAAATTGGGAGTATTTTCAATATAGAATTAACCAGCCATTACTTGGTGATATCTCGATTTTAGCTTTAGCAGATATACCCGATCCAACTATAATTCCACCCCTGCCACCAGGGGAGGGAGTAGTAGTCAATTTAATTTTCCAGATTATACTTGACCCCTGTCCTCTTGATTTATCAACCCAGGTAAAATTTAAATTTATAGATTCAACCTCAAATACTTTTAGCGCTACTCCCGGGCACAATTTTATTGGACAGACTCAAATCGAATATCATGAGGGATATATTCTTATAGATTGCCCTAACGATGTGAATGAGGAAAAAGATGGTTCAGATTTACCCGAGAGTTTTGAACTGTTTCAGAATTTCCCGAATCCGTTTAATCCTAAAACAGACATAAACTTCACTCTACCGAGAGAATCTGATGTACGGTTAGTGATTTACAATATAAAAGGTCAGATAGTTAACAACCTGGTGGATAAAAGACTTGAAGCTGGGAGATATAAAGTTGTCTGGGAAGGTGATGATTTTTCAGGCAATAAAGTTGCAAGCGGGATTTACTTTTATAGAATAGAAGCGGGTAGTTTCAGGGAGACTAAAAAGATGATAATGATGAAATAAAAAATAGAGGTTATGAAGTGAAGAGAAAAACAATTCTTTTAGCGCTGATAATTTTGATTACCATCATAAGTTCTTCTTTTTCTAACGCACAAACCTATCTGACTACTGATACTCTGAAAGTTGGTGGTGGTTATTATGCTAATGATATAATCAGCGTAAACCAGGGGAACAAAAGGGTCCCTGTTACGGTATATTTAAGAAATACTTTTAATGTGGGCGGTTTTGTAACACAAATAGCTTACGATACCAGTATCATGTATCCTTACCCGCCAGCTCCTGAATCAAGTTATATTCAGCCAATTAGGTCTCAGAATCTTTCTTTTTTTGGTTGCTCTTTTGATGAACCAGGACTAATAAGGTGTTTCGGAGCAAGATATATAGCTGGTCAGTATATTGCCGAGGGAAGAGGACCCATTATTGAATTTTATTTTAATATTAAAACTACAGCTCAAGATGGATATTATCCAGTTAGTTTTGAAGGAGATGTTTTTGATAATGAAATATCAGATGTAAATGGCGAAGGTGATT
>JAOUFL010000254.1 GCA_029858245.1 Candidatus Zixiibacteriota bacterium | reverse complement strand
AAGAGGTAAGTCCACGATTCCCCCTCCTGCTAACAAGGAGCTGCATTTATATAACCGGTCAGAAGGCTCACAAACGTAGATTATATCTTTTGGGTTAATGAAGTAAAGGGCAAGCTGGGTTATTGTTTCTCTTTTGCCAGAATAAAAGTAAATCTCCGTTTTTGGATTTAAGCTAACGCCGTATCTTTTCTTGAACCAGATCGAAAAAAGCTGTTTCAGGCTAAATATTTCCTCGGCTTCCGGATAACCGAATATCTCTTTATCCCGGAATAAGGAAAAGACTTTTTGTACATAATCGGGTAGTGCCAGAGTGGGATTAAACCTGCCCAGATCGATAATCTCCACCCCCCTCTTATCCAGCCTTTTTAAGGCTCTGTCAATATCAAATAAAGGAAAAGGCGGAATCTTCTCCAGTCTTTCAGCTTTTTCTACTAATACTTTTCTCATCTTCTCTTCAATTTCTCCAGCTTCTTTAAAGATTTTAAAGAAAGCTCTTTGGATTTTCCCAAAAGTTTACTTAAAATACAAACTTCTGCTAAATGTTCTACCATCTCCAGACGGGAATAAGCCTCAGATATATCTTTTCCCAGGGTCAAAACCCCATGATTTTCAAGCAGAAAAGCATTATGCTTTTGAATATAAGGAGCAAGAGATAAGGGGACTTCTTCAGTTGAAGGTGTAGCATAGGGAGTTAGAGGAATTTCTCCCAAAAACATTATTATCTCCGGTAACAAAGATTTAGCCAGAGGAAGATGTGCACAGGCAAAAGCCAGGGAATATGGAGGATGAGCATGCACCGCTGCATTGATATCCTTTCTTTTTTGATAGACGAAAAGATGCATAAGAAGCTCTGACGAGGGTTTAAGCTGACCCGAGACTTTTTTACCCTTAAGGTCAACCGTCACCAAATCCCCTATTTTTAACTCGCCTTTGTTCTTCCCTGCCGGGGTAACTAAAACTTTATTATCACCTGCACGAATACTCATATTCCCTTCGGATGCCACCACATATCCCCTCTCATACATCTTTTTACCTGCTTCCACTATTTCCTTTTTAACTTTAAGGATAGAGCTCATAGCTTTAGGGAGAGATTCTTTCGGGCATTTAAAAGGTCTGGATTTTTACTCCTCGGACTTGAATGAGTATAACAACTCCCTTTTTCTGAGTCAAGCTAAATTTAAAACAAAAAGAAACTCATTACCAAATTAAAAAAATCCTTGACAAATCAAGGGGGGGGTATTTATTTTTATATAGAAATAAAGTTTAATTACACAGTTATTATTAATCAAGAGGCGGCTATGACAGCTTTGAATCCTCCCTATACTAAAACCTTTTTTTATTATTTACTTTTATTATTTATTTTAATATTAACAATTCTATCAGGCTGTTTCAAGAAGAAGCCAACTGATGGGGGTGGACCTGAACCACCTATATTGTCTAAATATTTCGATCACCCTGCCTGGCATCCACAGGGTCTGTGGATTGCCGCAGAGCATTGTGACAGTGTTGATACTGATGGAGACGGTAACCTGGACCAATGGTCCTGCGGGATCTGGTTGGTGAGCTCAGCTAGTGGAGAGATACATCTTTTAATTGATGGTTTTGGACTTCCAGCCTGGAACCCAGCAGGAGATAAACTGGCAATGGTTAGAGGCAGTCAGATTTTCACAATTGATGTAACCAGTTTAGAACCGGCCCAGGTAGACACAAGTAGTCTAAAGCAGCTTACCTTTGGGGGAGGTAATTTTTATCCTGCCTGGAGCCCAGATGGTGAGTGGATTGCATTTGATTCAAACCTTGATGACACATCAGGTATGTATGTAATCTGGATAATGAAACCAGACGGCTCTTATCGCAAGGATATAAGCATACATGGAACAGGTGAGTGGCGTATGCCTTCATGGACTCCAGCTAATGAGATTGTTCATATCAGATGCATTAGTCCTAATCCAGAAATATTTGTAATGGATTCTACAGGAGACAATTCACGGCGTGTAACATACATGCTGGAAGAAACAGAACTAAACCCAAAAGTCTCAAGTAAATCTATTATTACATTTAGCTTAGTGCCGCGTAATGGGTATCCTACAATCTGTACTATTCATCTTGATGGGACCGATTTTCGTCAAGTAACAAAAGGACCAGATTATCGTCCAGTATGGAGCCCTGATGGTGAGCGTATTGTTTTTTTGCATTGGAATTTTTTAGAACACGTTCAGGGTAATGGTCAGATCTGGATAATGGATGCGGATGGGAGTAATAAAAGACAAGTGACTTTTGATGGATGGTAATATTTAAGAAAATGAGGGAGATAATATGAGATTATTAAAAATCATCAGTTTTGTCTTGATTGTTCTTTTGCTTGTATGCTGTAAGAAGAAATCCACCAAATCAGATGATGGTTTGCCCCATTATTGGTCCAGATATACTGACTGTGACCCCGCCTGGTCACCTGATGGAAATACTATTGCTTATATACATGGGGGGCTGGATGATACAGCGGGCATATATCTGATTGATATAGACGGAACTAACAAACGGTTGTTATATAAGGGAGGCACTGTTTACTCACCCGATTTTTCACCGGATGGTAACTGGTTAGTTTTCTCTGATTACGCACAGATTTTCAAAATAAAGCTAAATGGGGACAGTTTGACTCAGTTAACCTTTGGAGGCAGGAACTTCTTCCCGGACTGGTCACCGGATGGGGAAAAGATTGCTTATGATGTAACGGAACCAGCAGATTCATTTGGAATCTATTTGATGAATGTAGATGGCACTTCTCCTCACCTGGTACCTGGCGGTTATTGTGGGCGTTATCCTGATTTTAGCCCGGATG
>JAOUFL010000253.1 GCA_029858245.1 Candidatus Zixiibacteriota bacterium | reverse complement strand
CTCGCCAGCGCAAGTGAAGATGGAACCATAAAATTGTGGGATGCAATAACCTTAAAAGAGATTACTACACTTAAAGGACATGCTGACTCTGTCTGGAGTGTTGCCTTTAGCCCAAATAGTAAATTCCTCGCTAGCGCAAGTGAAGATCAAACCATAAAATTGTGGGATGTTTTAACTTTAAAAGAGATTACTACACTTAAAGGACATACTGGTTCTATCTGGAGTGTTGTTTTCAGCCCAGACGGTAAATTCCTCGCCAGCGCAAGTGAAGATGGAACCATAAAATTGTGGGATGCATTGACTTTAAATGAGATTACTACACTTAAAAGACATACCGGCTCTGTTTGGAGTGTTGCCTTTAGCCCAAATAGTAAATTCCTCGCCAGCGCAAGTGAAGATGAAACCATAAAATTGTGGGATGTTTTAACTTTGAAAGAGATTACTACACTTAAAGGACATACTAGCTCTATCTGGAGTGTTGTTTTCAGCCCAGATGGTAAATTCCTCGCCAGCGCAAGTTGGGACAAAAGCATCTGTTGCTGGTCAACTGAGTCAAAGGGTAAAGATTTTGGCAAATGCCTTCACATTGTAAAACAACAAATAAATTGTAAAGGAATGAAAATAAAAGGTGTAAAAGGTCTAAGTGAAGAAAGAATGAATTTCTTGAAAGCAAGAGGCGCAGTGGAATAGATAACATATCCGACAAGATGGTTTGGCACCTCAAAAACCATTTTGGCAAAACTAAAGTTTTGCGCTCCAGATTATTTCTCTATCTCTCCAAAAAGGGTAAAACTATCCGCCTTAGTAATTCTAACCTTTACGATTTTCCCAAACAAATCTTTATTTTCTTTCTCTTTTGAAATTATCACTGTCTTATTACTCCTACCTTTTCCCTTCCAGTTTGCTTTATCCCTTTTGCTTTTTCCATCAATCAAGACTTCTTCGGTTTTACCAACCAATTCTTGATTTTTTTTCTTGGCGATATCCTTTTGCAGCTCTATTAATGCCTGGAGCCTTTTTATCTTCTCCTCTTGGGGAACATCATCCTCCGAAAGAAATGCTTTGGTCCCTTCCCTGGGAGAATACTTGAACATAAAGGCAGAATCGAATTCAATTTTATCGACCATTTCTAAGGTCTTTTGAAAATCATCGTCCTTTTCACCGGGAAAGCCCACTATCAAATCAGTAGTCAGGCTTAAATTCTGGATTTTACTTCTGGCAGAATCAACCAGTCTCAGATAATCCTCTGAACTATATTTTCTATCCATTTTATCAAGGATTTTGTCCGAGCCGGACTGCAGAGGCAGATGAAGATGCTCGCATACTTTCTCCAGAAAAGCCATAGCCTGGATTAACTTTGGAGACAAATCCCTGGGGTGAGAAGTCATAAATCTGATTCTCTGAATATCCGTTTTCGACACCTCTCTTAGAAGGTCAGCGAAATCGTATCCGTCATCTTTATAGGAATTAACATTTTGCCCTATCAGACTAACCTCCCTGCATCCGTATTCAATTAAGCACTGGACCTCTTTGATAATGTCCGAAACCTTTCTGTGTTTTTCCGGTCCCCGGACGTATGGGACAACGCAGTAAGAGCAAAAATTATCACATCCTCTCGAAATCGCCACAAAAGCTGTGCATATATGCTTTCTCCGGGGCAGAACTTGAATTTCCCTCAACCTGGACAAAGACAGAGCCACCAATGGTTTCTCATTCTTTTTATCCAGATATTCCGGAAGCTTGAAAAGCTCTTCCGTCCCCAGAACAAAATCCAGGGCTGGAACTTCTTTCAGGAATTTTTCACCCAATCTCTGAGCCATACATCCAATCACAGCAAGTTTGATCTCAGGATTTTCCAATTTATATCTGGAAAGCTCATTTAACCTGCCTATAGCTCTGGTCTCCGCATGCTCCCTTACCGAGCAGGTGTTGACCACTATTAAATCTGCTTCCTGGGGCTTAATAGTTTCAGAATATCCTTTTTTGAAAAGGATACCCTTCAGAACCTCAGAATCATACACATTCATCTGACATCCGAAGGTGATGATGTGGAAATTTTTGTTCATTGATATTTAACCCTTGAGTATATCCGCTTTTGGCGGATAGCTTTACCTAACGGTAAACCTAAAGGTTTGCACTCCAAAATCTCAAAGTAAATTTATATAAAGCATTACTTTAAGTAGTGAAGTTAATGACATGTATTACAAATAGTTACATTGTAGCCATTGTAAATTGACCTGTTAAAACCATCATGATAAACTCAATTGTAGTGTAGCTTGTGCTAACCGGCCTACTCCTAAAACCCCAGCGTACTCTTCAACCTCTCGATAAAATCCTTATCCCCCTTTGGCGGTTTTATTCCTGTCTTCTCTGAAAGCTCTTTTAACATTCTTTTTTCCTCTGAAGAAAGAGAAGTCGGGGTCCAGACTAAAATCCTTACTATCTGGTCACCTTTGCCGTAGGAATGAAGATGAGTGATGCCTTTTCCTCTCAGACGGAATAACTTGCCTGACTGTGTTCCTCCCGGTATTTTCAAATTCACCTTTCCATCCAGGGTTGGCACCTCTGCCTCACTACCCAGAGCCGCCTGGGGGAAGCTTACTGCCAGATCATAAATCAGATCATCTTCATGCCTGACAAAATACGGATGCTCCTTTTCCTCAATGAAAACTATAACATCGCCGGGGGGACCCCCTCTGCTTCCATAATTCCCCGCACCGCGCAGGGGAATATAGTTGCCGGTAGTTACCCCGGCAGGCACCTTGACGGTGATAGTGCTTTCTCCTCTTACCCTGCCATCGCCTCTGCATTCCGAACAGGATTTCTCGACTACCTCTCCAG
>JAOUFL010000044.1 GCA_029858245.1 Candidatus Zixiibacteriota bacterium | reverse complement strand
GGATTGGAATTAAAGCAGTTGATACTTTACCGCCCCCTGTTCCTTCTGATTTTACTGTTCTTGCCGGAAACCAGAAATGCAGACTGAGCTGGAACAACCCCGCGGTGGACCCAACCTTTATGGGAGTGGAGATCAGAAGGAATCCCTGGCATACTGATGCCTATCCTGAATACGATGATATATACCCTGTTCCACTGGGATATCCAGCAAACAAGAACGAGGGAACCCTGGTTTATCGGGGAAACGCAGAAAATTTTGTCGATTCAATAATAAATCCTCGGAATGTGTATTATTACAGCATCTTCTCTTACGATAGCTCAGGTAATTACTCCTCACCCGACACTGGCAGAGCACTTAATTACTGGTTAGGTGATGTAACATATGACGGGCAGGTCTACTTTGAGGACCTGGTGATTTTCGCCGAAACCTTTGGCGAAGTTGCTGGAGAGAGCAATTATGTAGCAGAATTCGATATCGGTCCCACTTACGATATGACCCCTGCTGGCATCCCCACCACTGACAATTCCATAGATTTTGAGGACCTGGTTATCTTCGCGCTTAATTATATGGAAGTGGGAAATCAGAAAATAGTTGGACGAGAGCTTGCCCGAACAGCTTCTGGTGAGCTGGGCTTGTCCTTAAACCTGTCTGCAGAAAAAATAAAATTAGGAAGTACTTTTGACGTCAGTATATCTCTGGTAAACAATCCGGACACAGTGAAGAGCATCCATTTTGTTGTACCTTATGATTCTTCAGAGCTTGAGTTTGTCAGCATAAGCAGAAGCTATGAGTTGATAGACAGCTCCTACACTCTATTCTTCTACGGTAAGGATGTAGAACATAAGGTAGACGTTAGCCTGGCTGTTTTAGGAGGCTCTACTCCCATCACCGGCTCGGGAGAAATCGCAGTTATAACCTTCAAGCTTGTGAAAAACGTAAACCCGAATTTAGCTTTTAGCCTGGTCGACCTGCGAGATGGTTCTGGAAACACACTGGATGCAGAAGAGAACTATGAATATACCGAAATTGGTACGCTTCCCGGGACATATGGTTTAAACCAGAACTTTCCTAATCCCTTTAATCCCGTAACTACCATACCCTTCAGCTTAAAGACTCGGGATTTAAACTCCAGTGGATATATACCTGCTTCTCTAAAAATCTATAATATCAAAGGTCAGCTGGTGAAGACTTTATTTGAAGAGGAAAAACTTGCTGGAGATTACAGCATCATCTGGGATGGTAAAGATACCTCCGGAAACGAGGTAGCCAGTGGAATCTATTTCTATCGCTTAAAAGCCCTTGATTACTCTGAAACAAAAAAGATGATTCTGTTAAGATAATTATTTTTTATTAGATATAGGGCAAATCATCTCAGGGAGACATTGCGGGGGCATCCCGCCAATTGCGGGGTGCCCCTGCATTTTACTCAACGTCATTGCAAGGAGTCTTGACAACAGAGGGTAAAGAAGCAATCTGTCCACATTAGACGCATTGTTTTATCCCAAAAAATCAGAGGTCGCAGAGAACCTCCCTGCATTTTCGTCTCACGTCTTACCTCTCACATCTAACTTCTACCTACATCCTCTCCACCCTTGGCTCCAGAACCAGTATAAGCTGTTCCGGTCATTTTACATTAAACAAGGCTACACTTGTCTTGCTGTTTTAGCTACTTTTTTCAAAAAATACTATGTTTATTTTTTATAGTATTTAAATATCCTGTCCCAGTCTTCTTTTTCTTTATCACCCTTATAAAAAATCTCAATTAATTCAATTTTATCCTTTTCTTCAAAACAAGCATAAACTACTCTGATGCCCGATAACGCTCCTGTCCCCTTCAGTGATTTACACGTAAATTTCTTTGCTATATATATCTTTGGATTTTCAGTTTGTAATCCAGAAACACGAAATATTCCCTTATTATCAATTTTCTGCTTATGATAAAGATTTAGTTGAACTTTAATGAAGACCTTCAGGTCATCCTCAAGGGTGGGAAACCTTTTCAGAAGTTTTTTCAAATCCTTTTCAAATTCAGGTAGTTTATCAATTTCACTAAATGTCATCTCTATATTCTCTAACCGAATAAGGAAGTGTCCGATAAAACACAGATTCATATTCTATAATTTTCCCACTCTCGGTTGTTATCCAGGGAACATCATTATGGGAATATTCACTTATTTCTTTAGCATTATAATCAGAAAGCTTATTCAAAACATCATCAATTGTCTTAATTTCATTAGCTTTCAACTTAGAAAGGTCTGGTTTTCTTAAAGGTAGATATTTGGTTTGAGGATATTGGAAATATTTGCTTTTGACTTTCATAATTTCCTTGTCCATTATTTTTTCAATTATCTTCTTGAATTCCAAGGGGGTGGGACCATGCGTATTTTTAATATAAGTTGCGCCAATTAACTGCTCCTCATACCTTTCGTAGTAATCAAAATCAATGAAGTAAAGAAGTTTGTAGATAACAGTCTCTCCAATATTTTCTTTTGACCCAACTTTATCCAGGATATAAACCAGAACCTCTTTGAACTTCTCTAAATTCTTTTGAGGGACATTGATTCTAATTGAAGGTTTTACAGCTCTAACACTCATATCCTTCTTTAATACAATCTCTGGCTCTTTTTCCAAATCTAGCAAACTCTGTACACTGAGGTTAAATAGATTAGCAATTTTTAATAATTCCTCAGCTGAAATTTTCCCTTCACCTGACTCTATTTGAGAAATAGTTGGACGAGAAACTCCTAACAATTTTGCCACCCTCTCCTGAGTAATTCCAGCTCCTTCCCTTAATTTTTTAATTCTTTCCCCAAGTTTTTTATAAATTGTGCTCATCCTTACCTCCTCGTCTGTTATATTATACGAAATGTAAATAAATTTGTCAAGAGAATGTTTGAATTTTTTACATTATTATTTTATCGGATAAAACATAAATTATCTAAAGTGATTTTTCAAAGCGTTTAGCAAGATTATTAATCTACCAGAAGAATATACGGCATCTATATCCTCTCCACCCTCGGCTCCAGAACCAAAACTAACTGTTCCGGTCTTCTCACATTCCACAAAGCCAGAGCCAGAGCCATCACCGCATCACATCCTTCCCTGGTATCCCAGGTGAAATTCCTCAGCTCATCCTGCAGGGACCACAAAGAGCCGTCTTCTTCCGGAAGCTCGATATAGGGGTAGGCGATATTCCCCAGGGCATGCTCCTTCTGCAGATTAGCTATAAGCTCTGACCTTGCTTTTCCACCTTTTTCTCCAAAATTAAATCCTCGGGCATTTATATCCTTAAGCTCTTCCACCACCACGTCACCCAAACCTGTGGAATCAATCAAAACCTCTCCCCCGAATTCTTTTTTTCTCCTCCGGATAGCTTCAAAGGTCTCTTTCCAGTCCCTCTGAAACCTTTCGATGCAGACTAACTGATAAGGCTTGCTGGTTACGTCCAGAGTTATACCCACGGTATAAGCTCGTTTCCTGGCCAGGTCCCAGCCTGTGGAGTATTGGTGATTTTCTCGTGGAAGAGAAAGTCCGCCAGACAGAGATGTCGACTGGCTGATGTACTTTTCCTCGATGACCTGATCCGGATCGTCAATAAAATTCCCTATTATATTCTGCTCGATCTTCGATTGCGAAAGCGTCTTTAATTTTCTCTGCATATATTCGGTGGAGATATAAGGATTCTCCCGGGTATCCCCGGATTGAACATACCCGTATTCGGGATGAGATTTCAATTCCAGGCACTTTCTATAAAACCAGTTTTTACCCCTGGGAGTTGAGGTATAATCCAGTATCCCTCCTCTGTCGCAAAGCCTCATCATAATAACGTTATTTACCACATATTCGGGATGAGGCTCGAAAGCTACTTCATCGAAATTACAGTAGTCGTAATCATGCCCTAAAAGATACTCCCCTCTTCTCTGCGAGGAGCGTGCCCAGAAAACCGCTGTATTGGAGAAAATAATATGGGGAAAAGGTGTTTGTTTTATATCAGTTACCAGGGGTTCTAAAATTCTTTTTCCTTTTAATAGACCGGTGGCTTTATCCAGGATGATCCTTGCCTGGTCCAGAGTTATGGAAACGTTCACCGCAGTATATTTACCTGCAGTATTGTATTTGGTCTTGCGGATTTTGAAAATACAATGGTGCATAATTTTTATTGCCTGGCACAGGCTTTTACCCCATCGGTTTCCGGTATGTAAAGCGTTTTCAGGTTTGATGGAATTACTTAACCAGCTGGCTTGACCAGGATGCGGCTCTATCTCCAGAAATTCCCTGGCAAAATAGACTGGGTCTTTAAGTGCCTTTCTCCAGGAATAGGTTTTATGTAACAATATACCTCGGTTAATGAATATCCAGATATATATAGGGGTGGGATAACCCCACCCTTGCTGGCTTTTATAATATTGCTACTACATAGAGACGCATAGCCATGCGTCTCTACAAACTTTTTTTATCGTTTAGAAGAATCTATCACTTTTGGCGGGACCGCAATGACCATGTCCTAAAACTTTCTCAGGACTCTCGGAAAAGGTCAAACTACATACTTATGCTCGGTAAATCGAGTAACTATAGATTCTCCAGCTCCTTTTTTGCCTCCTCTTCTGATATCAAGCCTGAATCTTTCTTTGAAATTATATTCTCAAGTGCTATCTTCTCTGCATTCCTCTTCTCCAGAAGTCCAAAAGCCCTGCGGTTATCAAAGCAATGTTCATATTCCAGATTTAAACCCTGCAGAGCCAGTTCTAAATTATAAATCCATTCCATGAAGTTCTTGGCAGATGACTGTATGGAGATTATATTCCTTTGAATCAACTCATACTTGATCTGAGCCCAGGAGTAGGGAGCCCCATATGAATAACCCAGGATGAAAGGATCCAGATGGACGCCAGCGCTGATTTCCTCGATAAGTGCCTTATGGTTGATATACCAGGAAGTGGTGGAAGCATAAGTGCCGGATGGTCCTATGTAATCTATTTGCACGTCATTCCAGGTAATGGGATTATCCTCTACCGAGAGTTTTTTCATCATTCCCATCGTATCTTCAAAATACTGGTTTGCTCTTCTGGTATATGCCTCATAAGATTCAGAGGGTAATATCTCCGGAGGTTTGAGTTTGACGTGTAGACGATGATAACCGGCATTGTGCATGCTTTTTTGCATATCGGAAAGAAGCCTTTGCTCGACTTTGGATACAAACGGTATGGAAGACAGTAGACTTCGTCCTCTCGGATCCTCGGAATCCGGGTCTAAACCGTAATAGTAAGTGGAGTTCTGGTTCAGGCGTATTTGCTCACCATCTGCCTCCTGATAGAGTTCCCAGTTGGAATGGTTTAATTTGAACCTTATGCTGGAGGGGTCGATAAAATAAAATCTTCCAATCTTGTTCTGTGAGGGTTCCAGAACTACTTCTCCGCAAACTGCTCCATCCGTGAAAAGTGAAAAGAAGAATTGCGAAAGAAGTGCTTCTTTCCCTCCGAATTTATGGAAAGAGTGCTGATACAATCTACGGTCTAAATCAGAGATTATCTTTTCACCCACCTTCAGGATTTCCCGGTTGTCCGATCCTTTTAACCGGTAAGAAGAAGGCGCAGAGCCGAGCCTGGTCCAGGTCCAGATAGCAGAGTTTAGTGCGGGAATGTTATCCCGGAGAAACCTGTACAACCTGATTCTGAAAGAATAATCAAAAAATCCCCTGAATTCAACCAGCCCACTTTCTTCGGTGATAAATGGACTTTTAGAAACAGGTTTTGAAGGATAGCTAAACTTAGCACCTGGAAATCCCGGATGTTTTTCTTCGGATGAAAAGCTTCTTCGCAGTTTAAGATTCTTGAGTATGGTTTTAATTCCCATTTTCACCTTGAAAATTGATTTAAAAAATCACTTCTTTATTCAAATTTAATCAGTCTGTCATCATTCACATCTTAAGAGTAGCTTTTTTGAATCGATTCTATATAAATCCATAGAGAATCATCTCTGTGCGTAGAGTTAATTATTTGTGTCAATATAATTGACAAAAAAATCTCACTGTAACTTTAAGATAGTATAGAACATAGATGGAATAACCAGATTATGATGTCCAAAATTTGAACAATATTTCTGATTAAAGGATATAAAGGGAAAAGCCCAGATGTTAACTATTTGAAATATAGGAAGTTACCTTATATAATTTTCATTTATTCTGGCACAACAATTGCTTAGTATAAAATGGGTAAAAATATACGGGAGCGCTGCTCTCTTGAGGATTAATGTACAAGTTATCCTTTTTCAAGGATTAGATAAAGCTTGTGCCCCCGCCAGATGATCTTCAAAGGCAGCACTCCTTTTTTTTTAATATATAATAACCTGCTGATTTATCAAATTTCCGGTTTTACCTGATTTTCTCGATTTTTATCTGAACAGAGGATGCTGCTGGCAGGTCAAAGTATATACATACTGTATCATGTGGAGCGTAGATGTACCTATCAACCGATATAGAAAAGCTTTGAGGCAATTGACCCCCATCTGCTTCACAATATGTTGAATCACAAGCTGCTGGTGCCTGAGCATTGCCTGTCAGAATTTGAAATTCATCCACACCCTGAAAGCCATCAGCTACTATTTGTGCACGGTATCTGCCATCGGTAACCTGATCCCCTTCATCGTCCAGTTGTTCCCAGAGTACCACACATCTCCCGGCTTCTTTCTCTTCATTTACCAGAATAATCTGAAGTCTATTTTCTGGTTCTGTAGTCTTTTTCTTACAATCGATAATAAAAACCAAAGCTATGCATAAGCTGACCGTTAAGAGTTTAAATAATTTACACATTTTAATTCTCCTTTTTTAGTATCGAAAATTTCTTAAAGATTTTACATTTTATATTATTCATATATTAATATATATTATATATTTTTAATATATTAAAATATATTTATATTAATATATTTTTTAAATTCTCTTTCTTATCCGTATTTTATGGATAAGGGTTGCTAAAGGGAGAATATAACGCGGAGGATAGATATGAAAAAACTTACCATCCTTTTCTTATTTTTGCTTTTCCTCGGATGTGCTACCACCGGACCCGGTGGTAAAAAAAGCCTGATATTGATCTCCAGCAACGAGGAGGTCTCCATAGGGGAACAAATGGCTGCCCAGGTAGAAAAGGAAGAGAAAGTTCTGGGGGATACTCTGGTTCAGCAATATGTAAATAATATCGGTCATAAAATTGCCGGGATTTCGGATAGAAAAGAGCTGCCCTATAATTTCAAAGTGCTGGAGTCAGACCAGATCAACGCTTTTGCCTGTCCCGGGGGATATATCTACGTCTACTCCGGTCTTTTGAAAATCGTAGAGGACGAGGCTGAGTTAGCCGGGGTTTTATCTCATGAGATAAGCCATGTGGTAGCCCGGCACGGGATCAAAAGATTACAGCAGGTTCTGGGTTTGCAGGTTCTCCTGTCCATTGCCCTCGGCTCCAGCAGTGAGACCAACAAGCAGGTGATATCTACCGGAATAGGACTTGTCCTTCAGGGCTACAGCCGGGACAATGAATACGAGGCAGATCAGTATGGCACCTACTATTTGATGGAAGCAGGTTACAATCCCGCTGGAATGAGAAACCTGCTTAATAAATTCGATCAGCTGAGCAGCAAAGAGCCTTCCTTCTTCGAAAAACTGGTTGCCACTCACCCGCCAATGAAAGAGAGGGTCGCAAAAGTGGAGACTCAGATTAGCGGATATGGAAAACCAGCAGAGACTTTACCCTATAAGAAAAGTGAATATGATAACATAAAATCACGACTGAAATAAAAGGTTACCTCGATGAATCAGAATAAAAAGAAAATAGACTGGTCAGGGGGATACTGGAAAGATATGCTCATAGACCAGCGTAAATTTATTTGGCATAAGGATACAGTTGATAAGTTAGCCCGCTGGCTGGGGCTTGTCCCGGGGATGACTGCAGTTGACGTGGGATGCGGCTTGGGTAATCTGGGTTATATTTACTGGCCTTACTTCGGCAAAAACGGTCGATATTTCGGAGTGGATGAATCAATGGAGTTAATCCAGCAGGCAGAGAAGTCTGCCAAGGATTGGGCAACAGGCGGGGAAGCCAGATTCATCACGGGTGATGCTTATAAACTACCTTTTCCCGATGATTTCGCCGACTGGGTTATGTGCCAGACGCTTCTGATACATTTAAAAGATCCCGAGCGCGCATTAGCCGAGATGATACGTGTGGCAAAACCAGGAGGGCTTATCCTGTGCAACGAGCCGGACAACCTGTCCACGATGCTGGCAAAACATTACTGGTCTCTGCCGGAACTTGAAGTAGAGGAGGAGCTGCTGCTCAGAAAAATCTATTTGATCTGCAATAAAGGTGCTATCAATCTGGGACGCGGTGACAACAGCATCGCTAACAAAGTTCCAGTAATGATGAAAAAGTTTGGTCTTACTGATATCGAAGCCCGTTTAAATGACAAGGCTCAATTCCTCTATCCGCCTTATGAAGGTTCACGCCAGCAGAATATTCTGCAGATGATAAAGAAAAGGGTACTGGACCAGAGCGATTTCTGGATGGAACGAGTTAAAGAGGAGTTCCTGGCAGGAGGAGGAGACCTTGAGGAATACAGGCGTTTTAGAGAGATATCCGATAGGCTGAAGCTTATTTTTAAAAATCAATTCGAAGCTGGCGAGTATATCGTTTTCACCTCGGGTTTCTTCTATGCGATTAAAGGCCGAAAACCGGAGTAAACACAAAATTCTAATAAATACTGATCCTGGAAGTTTGCTTTTTTTGTATGTATTTCGGATTTTAATGATAGAGGATAATCAGTAACCTGACCTTAATAATAAATCTACGATTTAACTGTAACTGCTTGCGTTCAAGTCAATTCTCCGGGAACAATATCTGCTTAATTTTTACTCATTGACATCTTATTGGAAGGTTTTCACAGAATTCGAGAAGCTAAAAAATCAATCCATAAATCCCCTTTTAAAAACAGAATCCCTATATCTCTGATGTAAAAAAAGAAATCGGCAAAGGTATTTGAAGGCAAACATATCTCCGGCTAAGGTTATTTCTAAATTGCTAAAGGAGATTTAAATCCCTGCAAGGTCATAAAAAAAAGAGGATTTGATGGAAAATCTTTTAGGAAAAATCGAGGCAGTTCTTTCCGAAAAAGAAATCCAGGTCTCGGATGAGCTTGTCTTTTTAATCAATACTCGAATAAAACCTCCCCTCCGGGTGAAAAAAGAAGATATCAACATCCGGGCAATGTATTTGGTCTCGGATGAGGTAAACTCCTTTGGCGGGTGTTTCCCGCTAAGCGAACATCCCATATTGGCAGAGCTGTTAGTCGACTCACCGGTTTTAATAGGGCATTCCAGGGAGAAACTTCCCATAGCCCGGAACTTCAAAGCAGACCTGGTCAAAAAAGATGGGGCTAACTGGATTAAAGTTTATTTCTACTGGCTGAAAAACACACCCGAGGCAAACTCCTTAAAAGACAATATCGACCATGGGATCTACAAGGAATGCTCCATCGGCTTCTCCTTTGAATTTCCCGAATGTTCGGTATGCGGACAGGATATGAGGAAATGCCCGCATATCCCCTTCCGCACCTATGAAAAAGAGTCCGGTGAGAAAGTAAGAGCCTATTACAATTACCGCAACATAATCAGGGTATATGAAACCTCTTTAGTCTACCGGGGAGCGGTGTTTGGAACCTCCATAACCAATGAGCTCGAACTCTTCCAGAAGCACGAGTGCGCGGACGGCATCTGCAAATACAAAAGGATATATAAGGAATCGATACTGGAATCTCTGAAAAAGGCTGGACTGGAAAAAGAAGCTGATTTAAGCGGTGAGATAATGAAAGAGGGTTATACGGAAGATAAAATTCGGATAACCTGTGAGAAAAATTCAGAGCAGAAAATTCTGGGCTCGCTTCCGGGTGTTTTCAGAGACCGGGTTATTTTTACCCGAAAAAAAACCAGGTTCATACCCACAAGTTTTATCCTGCAGAATCAAATCCGGGATGATGCCAAAGACTGTCTGATAAGTTTTGAAAATGGGAAGAACCTGTCAGTTCTTCACCTCTATCGATTTGATTTAGACCTGCTGGATAAGGGAAAAAGATTTCTATGCGATTTTTCTGAGAAGGTTGAGTCCGTAAACCCGCTGGATGATAGAGCAAGGACCCTGGATAGAGGAAAGTGTAAAATGCAAAAAGAATCAGAAAGCATTATCCGTCTGGAATTCGAGGGGGAGATTCTGAAAGCCGGTTTTCTTTTGAGAAAGATACACTTAAAAGGCAGAGAACGCTGGCTTTTTTATAAAAGAAAGGAATAGAGTATCGTTCTGTTCTTGATAAATAGCCCGGTAGAGACGCATAGCCATGCGTCTCTACGAAAATTATCCCCTCCTTTCCAGGAAGGGGATAAAGGGTAGGTTTAAAAAAAGTAGAGACAGATTATCTTTCAGTCCTTAGTAAACGAACTATTAAAGGCTTACTAAAAATGAATAATTCCAACCAGAAATTTTTCTCGAAAGCTCAGCTTTTCCAGTTTTTTATCACCTTCCTGCTTACCACCTTCGGGGTTCTTACTGCTTACTACACCACCATCGCAGGGATAAAGCTGGATTTAGCCCGTAAAGCAGAATCGCAAATCGTAAACGAGCTGGATAAAAGGCTTTCCAATATAGAGCTTTTGCTTAAAGAGAACTTTATGACCAAAAAGGAATTCTTTGAACTGAAAGACCAGATAAACCAGAGGCTCTTGAAAATCGAGCTGAGAATAGAAGATAAAAATTATAGGGGTGGAACCTCTCCACCCTGATATCTGGATTGTAGGGACAGAGCATCGTTCTATCCTAAAAAGAACAGGCAGGATGCCTGTTCTACCAAGGTCGCGTAGGGGCGGAGCTTGCCTCTGCCCGAGTTATTATAAGGAAATTGTAGGGCAAGGCTTCAGCCTTGCAAAAAATTAAAAAAGGAAGGTGTAAATGGAAATCTTAGAGTTAATCCAGCATTTAGAACAGGATGCTGAGAAAATAGGTCAGGAGAAAGTCGAGGAGCTGGATTTTGACCGGTTACAGGAAAATCTCAATCTTGCCTCAAACATGCTGAAAAGCTTTTCGGAAAAAGAAAGGACTTCAGAGAAAATCCTTGAAGATTATAAAACGGAGATAAAGAGATTAGCTTTGTCCCTCTCCCGACTCAAAGGAGAAAGTGCAAATCTAGATACCCTTGAAAAGAGTTTGCAGGATGAAAATCTCTCTTATGATATGCTCAGCAGGTTGAGGAAACAGCTTCAGACCGAATTCGACAGAAGTTTTCCCACCTCACCACTTTCCAGGACCTGTTATCCTTTCTCGCTGGAGAGAAGAGTAAAGGATAGAATAGCAGAGTTTAAAGTTTAAATAAGTAAAAGGACAGAACATCGTTCTGTCCGAAAACCCGTAACCCCACCTTGCCCTCAAGGTGGGTTTAAGACGAAAGTTCGTAGGTTTGAACTCAAAATAAAAATAAGAGCGAGGAAACCTCGCCCTTACGATATCTCAAATTTTAAATAATCTATTATTCTTTCCTCTCCTCTAAAGAGATAGTCAGCAGATTTCTCATGAACTCCAGCTCCTGTTTAATCCTGGCAAGCTCCTCTTTTAAATCCAACTCCTCTTCCTGCTCCTGAACTTTGAGAAGCTTACTTTCCAGGCGGGAAAGCCTCTGATCGAAATTCTCCAGAACCTCTTTCAGCTCGAGAATCTCCTTTTTCAAATCGAAGAACTCTTCCTTCACCACCTTGCCTGAGGATTCCAGATTTTGCAGGCTCTTTTTAACCTCGGAGAATTTAGAAGACAATCCCTTTAACTCGTTTTCCAGTGAGACCCCCAGCCTTTCTATGGCTTCACCGATCTCATCTATATCCTCTTTTTCTATGCTCATCTTTTCAGTC
>JAOUFL010000252.1 GCA_029858245.1 Candidatus Zixiibacteriota bacterium | reverse complement strand
TAAACAGAGTACCCAGAAAAGGAGTATATTTTCTACCTTTTGGCCCCAATATCCCACAGATGAAATCATCCAGGCTCTCTACTATCATTTCCATAAAGTTCTGTAATTTACCAGGATGAAGAGACCTTCTTCTCGAAGAAAAATAGGCAACCAGCCCCAATATTAAACTTATTAACAGGGAAAAAACCACGTTCTCCCAGATGTGTAAGAAATGGACCAGAGCTATTTTACCATATTTTGCATAAAGAAGAGTTATGAAATTGGGCAGTTCCGGGGCACCCTCCTGAACTGTCTCTTTGGTCACATGCTCTGTCGTGGTTTTCACCGACCAAAGAAACATATTTATGAAACTCAGAATTTTCAGCATAATTTAAGCCAGTTTTTTCACTTTCAGTTCACGTTTGAATTGGTTCCCTTCCTCCGGGTGATCGCAGGTAGAATCACTTTTCCCAGGGCTTTTAGAAAGGTTACAGCAAATATCAAGGTGAAGCCGACGAGCAAACTCTCTGCAGGGAAATATTTAAGTCTGAGAAAAAAATATCCGGCAAAATAAAGTAAAGGGAACTTGACCAAAAGGATAAGGATAATTTTACCTTTACTCGGCTTTTTTAAGCTTACAGCTTCAATTATAAGCTGGGTGATAAAAAAAAGATTAAGGCATCCCCAGACAGTTCCCAAGAGTAAACCCAATCCAAAAGGAAAATTATGATATACACTTATAAACAGAAAAAATAAGACCGCTACTATCAAAGAGGTTCGGATAATCCTGTAGATAAATTCTAGACCCATTTGCTCAATTCTAATGACTTTTACCTTTCTCTTCTTTCTCCATATCTCTCATGGCTATTTTAACTAAGTTATAGACTTCTTTACCTGAGGCTACAAAGCCGAAAACGATGAATAAGATCATCAGGTAAGGCTCGGTATGAAGTTTTTTATCTAAAAAATTTCCGATGAGATATCCGATTATCGGACCTAAAGCCAAAAGAAAGGGAATTGCAGTATAAATTCCCGCTTGTCTCAGAGTTGAGTAAAACTTGTCCTTGTTCTCCATTATGATGCTTATTAGTTGCATGAGCTTAAAAACAATTATTATATAATTCAAACTAAAAAAGTCAAGTATTTTTAAAAATATATAGCGGAGGTCCAAAGACCCTCATATATTAAGCTGTTAAAGAATAAATAGAGAAGGACTACTCCTTCTTTGCGAGTTAACAATGGAGAAATCCGGTAAATATCTGCAATATTTCCTTATAATTATAGTAGGCACCTTGATATTTTTGCCAGGGCTTTTTTCCTTTTTTAATTCGGATGATTTTGTCTGGATAAAAAATTCACAGGAATTAAATCTTAAAACCATTTCACATTTTATAATAAATTACGATTCAGTTATAAAATTCAGACCCCTGGTTCATTTTTTCTTTCAACTTATTTTTGGAATTTTTGGGCTGACTCCCCTGTGTTATCATTTGATGGGGCTTATTTTTCATCTGTTAAACGCTATTCTTTTCTATAAGCTTCTTCTTAAATTCACCTCGGACAACAAACTCTCGCTGATCTCCTCTTTGATTTTTGTCTCTCATTTTGCTCAAGAGGAGACTCTTTTCTGGATCTCCGCTATTTCCAGCCCGATGGTGACTTTCCTTTACCTTTGTTGTATATGGGCTATATGGAAATATCTTTTAGAAAATAAAATAAGCTTTTATGTGCTTTCGCTTATTTTAGCAGGACTGGCTTTACTGGCCAAGGAGGATAGTATAACTGCGTTTTTGGTCGTTTTCTTAATGAGTTACGCTATGACTACTGGAGGTTCTCGGTTAAAATTAAAAAAGGGGATTTTATTATCTCTTCCATTTTTGGGTCTAAGCTTTGCATATTCTGTTATCAGATATTTAACCGTGCCGGAATATATTATGTCCAGGTTTCTGACCTACAATCCGGTGGTGATAATTAAAAATCTATGTTATTTTGGGATAAGCTTGCTTTTTCCAGTCAGGTTCTTATTTGACGTAATTGGGTTTGAAGTTCACTCCTATTTGAATAGCGTTGTTCAGCATAGATTGGATAATCCCTGGGTGGTGTTGGTTTTATTGTCAATAAGCCTGGTCTTTGTTATGATAATTATTTCTCTTCTCAAAAGGAGAGTCTATGGCTTAAGGATTGGCCTGGGATTGATTCTCATAGGGATTTTGCCATACCTTCTGGTTAATGGAAATGGTCAGAGGTTTCTTTATTTTTCTTCCTTAGGGTTTTCTCTGGTTTTGGCGAGTACGATAATAGATATCTCAAATAAGATCAAGAGATTTAATATCCTGTATGCTTTTATAGTCATTATCCTTCTTTTCAATGGGGCGATTATGTATAAACGAAGTATCTGGTGGAGGAAAGCAGGGGAGATTTGCAGAGTGGTTTTATATCAAGCAGGAGAAATATCCCGATCCTATCCAGGGGGTTCAAAGATATATTTTGCCAATCTTCCCCAGAGGATGAACGGGGCTTACACTTTTCATACTGGCTTTGAAGAGGCGTTTTATCTTTTTTACCCTGAAGCTTTGGTGAAGGTTTATGATCTGGGACAGCTTGATGAAAAGGAGTTGAAAAATTTCAAAAATAACCTGAGACAAGAAATTAATATATATAAAGGAGAAGGCTTTATTAGATTTTGAATGGTTTTTTTGAGTTATGCTACCTGGCAAACCTGCTTTTTTATTCCATGATACCTTTGCAGATAAAGTATAAAAGCCGTTCCCTCTGCTAATTTGGTTTTCACTTCAATTCTTCCGTTCAGGTTATTAATAATCCTTTGTGCAATTGCCAGTCCCAGTCCGGTTCCGTTCTTTTTTGTGGAGTAAAA
>JAOUFL010000251.1 GCA_029858245.1 Candidatus Zixiibacteriota bacterium | reverse complement strand
ATTTTAAATTGAGATTGAGCATAAAATCCCAGGCTTTCTCCTCTAAATCAACGATATTCGAGGAAGGAGTAATTCCACCAACTCCATTCACCAGAATATCTATTTTGCTAAATTTAGAAACAGCTTCTTCAACTAAATCCTTAACCTGTTCAGCTACGGTCACATCAACTTTTTTCCCAAATAGATTTTCCTTATATCGATTAAGCTTAAGTAAAATCTCGTTGAATTGTTCTTCTTTCCGATAAGTAACTAAAACTTTAGCTCCCTCTTGAAGGAAAATCTCGGCAATGGTTCTGCCAATAGCACCGGTTCCACCGGTAATTATGGCAATTTTATCTTTCAATCTCATTTTTTCTACCTACCTCCCTTCACAGGAGGGATAAAGTGAGCGTGATTCCTTTATCTTTCACCCTCTCCTTAATCCTCCCCCATCGAGGGGGAGGAAAATAGTAAGGAATGTAGTTGTCCAATTTATTGGGTGTTTTTAAGCTCGATGAATCGAGCAACTACAATCTAAAACTTACTTCTCAGATCGATTCAGACGAGTGAATCTCCACAACAGGTAAGTGATAGAGGCAAAACAGATAAGTGATAACCAGGGTCCGAAAGTCCCAGTGAGGCTTGCTGCCTCATGCGCATCGTAAAAGGTTGCATAGCTGGGAATAAAGGCAATCAAAAAGGCAACTGCTACTCCAATCAGGGCATCACCTGCTACCAGCCCTGAGCTGAAAAGTATCCCTCTTTCCTCTCTTTTCTTGAACTGTTCTTCTTTGGTGAGTTTGTGAACCAAAAAGGCGATTATTCCTCCTGCCATGATCGGAGTGGAAAGGTCCAGAGGCAGATACAGACCGATGGCAAAGGGTAAGGAGGAGATTCCTAAGAGTTCTATGGCAAAGGCGATCATCATCCCGCCGATTATATAGATCCAGGGGATACCGCCAGTCATCACCCCCTGCACAATGGTTGCCATCACGTTTGCCTGAGGTGCTAAAAGGGGTGCAGGGTGTGCCTCGCTTCTCACAAACCCGAAAGCGGTATTCAAAAGATATATGGTAAATCCCATAAATATAGCCGGGAAGACTAAACCCACGAATTCCATGGTTTGCTGGTGCTTGGGTGTGGCACCCAGGAGGTAACCGGTTTTTAAGTCCTGTGCTATATCCCCGGACATACATACAGCTATACAAACAACTGTGCCTATGGACATAACCGTAACCATACCCCTAAACCCGGATACTCCAAAGGATAAAAGGATCAAGCTGGTAACCAGAAGTGTGGCGATGGTCATTCCAGAGACTGGGGAAGAGGAACTGCCTACAATTCCTACTATCCTGGCAGCCACGACTACGAAGAAGAAACCAAAAATTATGACTAATATTGTGCCCAGGAAATGCATTTCTGTTCCAGGGTAGGCCCAGATTAACAGTGCCACTAAAAGGGAGCCGAACAAAACCAAGGACATCGGCAGGTCCTTATCGGTTCTTACTCTCTGCTGCTCCTCTTTTCCTTTTCCGAAAATCTCCTTAGCCCCGACAGCAAACGAGTGGATAATGACCGGGATAGATTTGCCCAAACTAACAAAACCTCCTAAGGCCACTGCTCCTACCCCAAAATATTTTATGAAGTTATTTCTGAGCTCGGCAGGAGTCATCTCAGAGATCAACCTGGTGGCAGGAGGAACTAAGCCAGGGATATACTGGCCTAAGTAGGCGATTACAGGAGCTATCCCCAGATAGCCTAAAACCGCACCGGCTAACATCAGTGCAGATATACGAGGTCCAATAATATAACCAACTCCTAATAGTGCAGGGGTGGCAGTTATCCCTATATTAGCTCCTTTTAAAAAGGGAAGGTTATAATTCGGACCTTCAGACCAGAGCCTTACTCCGTTCATCAATGCCTTATACAGGGCTGAAATCCCCATTGCAGCAAAAACAGTTTTAGCTTTTCCTCCACCTTCATCCCCAGCCTTTATGATTTCGGCACAGGCAGTTCCCTCTGGGAATTTTAACCTGCCGTGTTCTTTGGCCACCAGATATCTTCTTAAAGGAATCATAAAGAAAATGCCCAGAGCACCACCTAAAATAGATAAGAAGATGATGTCTAAATTGGTGATGGGATGGGAAAAACCCGGAATGGTCTCGTTCCAGATGAAGAAAGCCGGGATGGTGAAGATAATCCCTGCGGCTAAAGATTCGCCGGCGGAGCCTATAGTCTGAACTATGTTATTTTCCAGAACAGTTGCTTTTTTAAAAACCCCTCTTAGGATGGCCATAGATATCACTGCCGCAGGAATAGAGGCCGAGACCGTCATTCCTACTTTTAAACCTAAGTAGGCATTGGCGATTCCAAAGACTATCGAGATGATTACACCTAAGATAACAGTACGCAGGGTTAGCTCTGGAATGTTTTCATGTGCCTTAATATAGGGCTCAAACTGGTTCTGATTGATTTTAGTCTTAATTTGTTCTGGGGTACTCATAATCCTCCTGTTTGCTTGAAAGTTTCAGGTTTCAATAATTACCCCAAGCTAATATCAGAGAAAAAAAGAGTCAAGGATTTTTCTTTACATCTTCTGAATAGATAAAGTTTACGCTTGCTTTCTATGCTGGAAGGCTTAAATTCCTTTGAAGAAAGGTTATTTTATAGAATAAAAAACTATGAAGTGCAAAGGTTACATTTTATTTTTTTATGTAATTCTATTTTTTTCTGTTTTAGTTTTCGCTCAAGAAAAGGGTAAAGGTGACAGAAGGTTAAATGATTATTTTACCTTTGATCATTATATAAATGGCTCTTTATTGGAGCTTTATGGGGATATGAACTCTGCCGTTCAGGAATACCAAAAAGGGCTGGAGCTGTCTCCTGATTCC
>JAOUFL010000250.1 GCA_029858245.1 Candidatus Zixiibacteriota bacterium | reverse complement strand
ATCTCTCCTTGTATTTCTTTAAGCTGAATATTTCCGCTGGTTACCGTACCAGTGATGTTTCCTTTTACACCGGTGATCTCCAGATCACCAGAGGTGGAAATCAGATTCAAATTCCCGTTCAGGTAAAACACTTTTATCTCACCGCTTGTCACTAAAATCTTTGCTTCATTGATATTTTTCGGAACCAGTATATGATAATTTACATAGCCATCAACAGACTTTTTCACCGAGAGAAGCTTTTCTAAAAAACTCCCTCCTACTTTCTGGTATTTAGTCTTAATCAAAACCGAAGATCCGAATTTCTTGATTTCTATCCCGATTTTCCGGGCAAGAGCCTCTGCCTGATCACTATCTCTGGCTTCCACAATCTTAATTGCATGAATTATTATCTTGTTCTGGTTATGTGATTCCAAGATTATCTCGCCTCTGGGATCTTCCATCTCCAGGACCAGTGATTCTTGAAGAGTGAATTCTTTTTGTATTGGGAAGCTGTATTCCCTGGCATAAATGGAGGAGGGGGCATAGCATAATAGAATTAACCCTATCAAGAATCCAGAAAGGATGGTTATTTTTTTCATGGTCTTATTACCTCATAAATTTCAGTTTTTTCTTTAGCAAAACCCTGGCTCTGAAAATTCTTGCTTTAACCGTACCCACTGAGATGTGCAGTAAGAGAGCAATCTCCTCATAGGATTTATCCTCTTTGTGCCGCATTTCTATTACCTCTCTGTATTTCTTGGGTAAAGAGTTGATAGCCTCTTCTATGGATAGCTCCTGTTGCTTTAAAGTTAAATCCTTTTCCGGGTCATAAGTGCGGTCCGGGATTTGTATCTCCAATGTACCTTTTTCGGTTTCCAGATGCTGATCCAGAGAGAGAGAATCAATTTTTTTACGCCGCAGATAATCTATGGAACAATTAGCTGCAATCCGGTAGAGCCAGGTAGTAAAACGGAATTTTGACTTATAATTTACCAAGGAACTGAAGGCTTTAAGGAAGGTTTCCTGAACCAGATCCAGGGATTCATCCCGGTTTCTGACCAGTCTGAATATGATATATTGGACACCATTTCTGTGCCTCTCCATCAGGGTTTTATAGGCTTCCTGCTTACCTTTCAAAGCCTCCTTAATTAAAGCCTGGTCATCCAGACCTTTATCTTCCTTCTTTTTTATCATACGGAAAAAGAGGTTACAGGTTTCACAAAAGATAGCAAAACAAATATTTAATTACAAATAAAATTTCCAAAGCCATATTCACCTAAAGTATCCAAACTCTTTTATTGGAACAGTTCAATAGAATATTGCTTTCAGTCAATACATTTTTTATTAGATTTTTACACCAGCCGCATAATGATATCAAAACACTGCTTAATTTGCTGTCTCAGTTAAGCTTAAAGAGCTAACAGTTCTTTTGTAAGTTTTTATGCTTGGGCATGAGGCTTGCTTCATTAGCTCGACAGATAAATTGGAAAAGAGCTAAAGGGAAAACCATGAGAAAAAAAAGAAAGATCAATCCGAGACTGCCCGAGAAAACCTGCTGGCATATATATACCCTTCAATCTTTAAGCTCGGATAAGTTCATACGGGTGGTAAACAAGATTTTGAAAAAGGAATATATCCTGATAAAATAAATTAAGGGGGGCGTGGAAATCCCTTGTATTTCAGATTATTAGCAAGAAATTCAATAGATTAGCTCTTTTTCTTAAAGACCCATCATAATCCATAAAATTAATAGAAATACGATCTCAATTGAAACAGGGGCGCGGCTCGTTCCTTTAACTCTACCGTGCTACTCACTATTTTTCTTGCAGACAAGTTTCCGTTTAGTAAACAGGCACCCCTGAATCCCTTCAGACTGTTATGTTGATATAAAGAATTCTTTAGTATTCGAATGGTCTTCAAAAAGCAAAGGACGCTGGGATTCAAAGAAGAATTACAGTTCAGATGGAATCTTATCATGAGCAGACCGTCTCACTTAGAAGACAGCTTATTGTGCAGTTGCCGCAGCAATAGTCCGCCCGATATTCATCTGGCAAACATGATCCCGATGCCGATTCTGGTTAGGGACCTCTTGTAGTCTACAAGGCTTTCCCCATAACCATGCGAAATCCGGAAGTTGAAAAAGCTCGTTGCGCTTTTGGGAACCGGCAGACTGTAGTTCAGGACAACGCCACCTTTGCCGGTATGAATGTTACCTCGGAGCATCACATGTATGGCGTGAGTCCAGGTGAACTTGTAATACAAATGAATATCGCTGTAGCCGAGAAAATCAGTGATATCGGGGTTATCGTCGCCTACCGCCGCCTCAGGGAATTCCTTCTCGTCTTCAGGTATCCGATACCGGAGTTTGAGATACAGGAGGAGGTTTGAACGATAGTAATAGGGGCACGCGTAGAGCAAATTCCAGCTTCGTGAAAAGGGAGGTTTCTGCCCATTCGATTCATGCTCGAATCCTATATCCGCGCTAATCTGTCCTGCAGAGAATGGGAACCGCTTGGTACGGTAGAATAGCTCCGGATTATAGTCGGTCTCCCGAAATGGAGCCGAGTTATTGCGATCGTAAGCCTGCCAAAAAGAAATTTGGGTGTAGGCAAAATAAATCGGCGTGTTGAATATCCGGTACTTGGCACTCAACTGAAACACTGCCTCTGTCCTGGCGCCGTTGTACTCGTTAGAGAACGTGACGGGTAACATGAACATCTCTTTATGCAAAGACAGACCGGGTCCCGTCCGTATCATCTGAAAGCTCTCCGAAGATTCCTGTGCACCGACAGGTGCTGCTAATAATACGATCAAGAAAAGATATCTTGCAAGAACGAATTTGTCTTCGGCTTTGGGCTTCATTGAAGCAACCTCCATTAGCTAGCTCCCCGTCATTGTACC
>JAOUFL010000043.1 GCA_029858245.1 Candidatus Zixiibacteriota bacterium | reverse complement strand
CAGAATATGGAGTAAAAGTCATTAGAGTTAGAAACGACCATTTAGCCATTATGGATGCTTTAAGCTCATTAAAGGTCGATTTCGTGGGTGGAACTAAAGGGGGCTTTATCTTCCCGGGTTTTCAGTTAGGTGCAGATGCGATGTACGATGTGGTTAAGGTCCTGGAGCTTCTGGCAAAGGCTAAAAAAAGATTCGGTGATCTCAGGGAAGAAATAGGCCGTTTTTACTGGATCAAAAAAACGATACCCTGTGATTGGAGTAAAAAGGGGACGGTGATGAGAGAGCTTAACCGTTCTACGGAGAAATTTAATCGCGAGCTAATAGATGGAATCAGGGTTTTGTTGGATGATTCATGGATTCTGGTTGTGCCTGACAGGAGAAAAGCTAACCTGCATATATTTGTTGAATCCAGAGACAATGCTAAAGCTGAAAATCTGTTCAAAGAATATTCAAAAAAAATAACAGACTGGCAGAGCTAAAACCTTCCTGAAATTGACTATTAGATTTCCCAAACCATTTGTTATTCTTCCTATTAGGAAGAAATAATCAGCAGGATTGTTTAATCCTTATAATCATATATTTTGCTTGACATTCGTAGTCAGGTATTTTATTATCTAAATGCAATTATATCCCTTGAAGGAGGGTAAATTAGGGATTATTGTTAAAGAGTATTTAGTAACCGGAAGATATTTAAGAAGTTTTAAAGTGGAATGTTAAGGTTATTATCTTCAGGCATAACTCTTTAACTTGATTGAAGGAGATGATATTAATTTTTAACCGGGTTGCAACAGGGTAAACCCCCATTAAACTCGGTTTTTTTATAACAAGAAAAATCAAAAATATTCATATGAAAGTGAAAACAAAATTAGCTTTAAGTCTTTTTATTCTATTTTCGATCCATTCTTTGAGTCTCTCTACACTTCAAGGAGAAATGATTTACCAGGATACTCTGGCTTCCAAGCGGGTAATGATAGATGAGCCAGGACAATCTTTAGAAAAGTTTGTCGACTCAAAGGAGTATATAGTAGGCTCAGGGGATGTTCTTTTTATTGTTCTCTGGGATGAGTTCCAGACTAATTATTCCCTGAAGGTTACTCCGGAAGGTACAATTCTAATACCCAGAGTTGGTAACCTTTTTGTAGCGGGCAAAACATTGGAGGAGGTTAAATCTCAAATTGAAATCGAAGTTTTTAAAAAATATAAAAATATTCAGATAACCATAACCCTACTAAATTTAAGGAAATTCAAGGTCTCGGTAACCGGAGCGATAAAAAACCCTGGAGTCTATTCAGCCTATGCAAACGAGAGGGTTTCTGAGGTTATAGAAAAGGCTGGTGGAGGTATTGAGAACTCATCAACAAGAAATATTATTCTTAAAAGAATTGATGGAACAAATAAAAGAGTAGACGTTTTAAGGTTTTTAAGGACTGGTGAAAACGACAGGAATCCCTATGTTCTGGATGGTGATATAATCCATGTTCCAGTTAAAGATACCTCCATTTATATATGTGGAATTTACGGTGCTGTAAAAAATCCCGGAGAATATGAATATTTTGAAGGGGATAGCCTGTTGGATTTGATAAACTTAGCTGGTGGGCTGACTGTAGATGCTGAATTATCTACAGTAGAAATTGTCAGGTTCAACTCTGACAATAAGAATATCATGGTCTTGAGAAAGGATTTAAGATCCCTCTTTAGTGTTATTGACCGCGATGAAAATATACCTATACTGCCTGATGACAGAGTTTTTATCCGCTCCTTACCGGAATTTAGAGAAAAAAAACAAGTTATAATAAAAGGAGAGGTTCTTTATCCTGGAGTTTATGCTATTAATGAAGGGGAAACCAAACTCACAGATTTAATCCAGATGGCAGGAGGATTTTCAGATGATGCTTTTTTAATAGAAGCAGAAATGTTCAGGGAGTATGGTTTTCAAGAAACTGACCTGGAATTCGAAAGACTAAAGAAGATACCGGTCGGTGATATGAAAACTTATGAATATGAATACTTTAAAACAAAATCCAGAGAAAAACCAGGCAGGATTTCCGTTGATTTCGTCAGGTTGTTCAGGGGTAATGAACCGGATCAAGATGTTATGTTGAGAGATGGTGACAAGATTTTCATACCTAAAAAAAGTTATGTGGTAAAGATCTCCGGGAACGTAGTTAATTCCGGATATCTGAATTATGAAGCTGGAAAGGGATACCTTTATTATATTGAAAAAGCTGGTGGATTTTCATGGAGAGCAGATAAAGGCAAGGTTAAACTGATTAAAGGGGCTACCGGGGAGTGGGTGAAACCCAATAAGAATATTGAACCAGGAGATGTTATCTGGATTCCGGAAAAGCCCGAAAGAAACCACTGGAATACTTTCAAAGATGTTGTAGCGGTTCTAAGCAGCGTTGCTACTCTTTATCTGGTCATAGATAACGCAACAAGATAACTTTCAGCAAAGAGATCATGAATCAAGAAAACAGCAATAATTCCACAACTGACTTAAAAGAACGGGAAAAGATAAACATGTACGATTATCTTGTAGTTATCCTTAAATACAGACGGTTTATCTTTTTAAATTTTGTTTTAGTTTGTTTTACAGTTGCTTTTTTTTCATTATTCTTACCTAAATGGTACCGGGCGAAAACTACTCTTTTACCTCCAGAGAAAAGCAGTCTGGGTGTAGGAATTTCAAGCTCTCTAATTGGAGAATTTTCCGCTTTTAGCGGTCTCAGTCTTCCTATGACTGCAACTCCTTCAGACGTGTTTGCAGCAATTCTTAAAAGCAGGTCAGTGGTAGAACCAGTAATTGTTAAAGAGGACCTTCTGAGAATTTACGGGGTCAATAAACTCGAAGATGGAATAAAAGAGTTCCACTCTCATTTTAAGGTAACAGTTGAGAGCGAAGGTATTATATCAATAGAGTTCGAGGATAGAAATAAAGAAAGGGCTGCCAGGGTAGCCAATCTTCTGGTGGAAGAGCTAGACCGTGTAAATCAACTGACCAATACCTCAAAAGCCAAGAATGCAAGAATCTTCATCGAAGAGAGATTAAATCAGACCTTGAAAAATCTAAATGCTGCAGAGGATAGCCTGAAAAGTTTTCAGGAGAGGAATAGGGCAATAGTACTGGATGAACAGATGAGAGCTTCTGTTCAGGCAGCAGCAGAACTTAAGGCTCAGATGCTCTCAGCAGAGATAGAGATGAACGTTTTAAGCAAAAACATGTCGCCTGAACATTCACAGATTCAACTGCTTAAATCCAGGATAAATGAAATAAGAAGACAATTGGAAATCCTGGAATCAGGCTCTCAATCCTCTAAAGACAACAAAGCTTTAGGCGTCTCCTTAAGCCATGCCCCATCATTAAGTTTAGAACTGGTTCGACTTATGCGAGAAGTTAAAATACAGGAGGAATTATTTGAGCTTTTAACCCAGCAATACGAGCAATATAAGATTGAGGAAACCAAGGATACCCCTACGGTTCAGGTACTGGATAAGGCTTCAACTCCAGATGAAAAATCCAGGCCTAAACGAGCAAAACTGGTTATGATAGCTGGAATTACCAGCCTTTTCCTCGGATTACTTTTCTCTTTTGGGCTGGAATATATTAAAAGAGCTAAAACACAACATCCGGAGGATTTCAGAAAAATAGAAGTGATCATTTCAGTTGTACGAAAAGACTTTACGGATTTAAAAAATATCATCAGATTCAAAAAGCACTGAGGTAGTTAATTAAATATAAATAGTACAAACTTTCTATTATCAGGTAATACTAAATTTCTTTTCCTCAGATAATAATTACGGGAAGAGAAGGAATTGAAATGAAGAATTTTATTGACCCAAAAGCAAAACTTGGTAAAAAAGTCAAGGTAGGTTATAGTACGATTATAGGTGAAAAAGCTCAGATAGGTAAGAATTGTATAATAGGGAATAATGTAACCATTTATCCAGAAACAAAAATCGGAGATAATGTAAGAATAGATGATAACACAGTCATAGGTAAAAAACCGATGAAGGCTATGAGAAGCGCTACCACAAAAGAACAGGTATTACCACCAGCCAGGATCGGGAATAACTGTATTATAGGTACTTCTGTAGTTATCTACCGGGGTACAGTTTTAGGGGATAAGATTTTAGTTGCTGATTTATCCACAATCAGGGAGAATGTAACCATAGGAGATTTCACCATAGTTGGCAGGGGTGTCGCTATTGAAAATTTCTGTAAGATCGGTTCTAACTGTAAATTAGAAACAAACGTTTATATAACCGCATATTCAAAGTTAGAGGATCATTGTTTTATCTCTCCCTGTGTCGCAACCAGCAATGATAATTATATGGGAAGGAGCAAAGAAAGGTTCAAACATTACAAGGGAGTCACTGTTAAGAAGGGTGGAAGAATTGGGCTTAATGCGACCATTCTACCAGGCAAGGTAATCGGAGAGGATTCTCAGGTAGCTGCCGGCTCTGTAGTTACCAAAAATACCCCATCAGGGAAAACAGTTCTGGGGGTTCCTGCCAAAGTAGTTCGAGACGTTCCGGAGGATCAGCTTCTCAAAAATCAATAAAACACTGGAGGAAGATAAGTGAAGGTTCCATTTCTGGATCTAAGAAGGGAATATGCTTCCATCAAAGGTGAAATTGATAAGGCTATTAACGAAGTGTTTGATACTACCCAGTTCATTTTGGGTCCAGATGTTAAATCGTTAGAGGAAGAGATTGCCAGATATTGTGAAACTAAATATGCCATAGGTGTTGCCTCAGGTACGGATGCACTGCTTTTGTCTTTAAAGGCTTTTGGTGTTGGGTCAGGGGATGAAGTAATAACCTCTGCTTTTTCATTTTTCTCCTCAGCCGGAGTTATCGCAAATTTAGGAGCAAAACCTGTTTTCGTGGATATCGATCCCTTAACTTATAATATCGATCCTCAACAGATCGAGAAAAGAATAAATAAGAAAACCAAAGCTATTATGCCAGTTCATCTTTTCGGACAGTGTGCGGATATGGATCCTATCATGAAGCTTTCACAAAAATATAATCTTAGAGTAGTGGAGGATGCAGCTCAGGCAATTGGTGCTAAATACAAAGAAAGAAGAGCCGGATCAATGGGGGATGCTGGATGCTTTAGTTTTTATCCTACGAAGAATTTAGGTGCTGCAGGTGATGGAGGGATGGTGATAACCAACAAACCTGATTTAGCTGAAAAAATTAAGGTATTAAGAGTACATGGTCAAAAATCCAAATATTCTCATTCCATAGTAGGCTACAATAGCAGATTAGACACTCTGCAAGCTGCCATTTTAAAAGTTAAGCTTAAATATTTAGAATCCTGGCATGAGAAAAGAAGGGGAAATGCTGAATATTATAATAAGGCTTTTAAAGGTATAGAAATTATTACCCCAAAAGCAGAGATTTGGAACTATCATATTTACAACCAGTATACCATAGCAGTTAAAAATCGAGATAAGCTAAAAGAGCACTTAATAAGTAATCAGATAGGCTTTGATACTTACTACCCTGTGCCTTTGCACCTGCAAAAATGTTTTGAAGATTTAGGATATAAGGAAGGGGATTTGACAAATTCTGAGAGAAAAGCCTTAAAGGTTATCTCGCTCCCCATCTATCCGGGACTTAAAAGAGATGAACAGGATTTTGTGATTGAGAAGATAAAAGAATTTGTAATTAATCCTGTTTAGTTTAAAAAATAATGTGTTCTATGGTTACTATAACGAACTTTATTCTATTTAAGCTTATAAACTAGTTCGAACCGAAAGGTTAATTCTTTTGTAATTGATATATTGAATCACTTTATATGATATTTGTATTGCAAATTACAGATGCAGATTTATCGACTCAAGTGTACAAAGACATAGTAGGTTTTTTGGGGGGAGGAAAAATCTTCAGGAAAATTACCACTTACCTATTTGATGGAATTACCTGAAAAACTTAGGTTTTATGAATAATTTTAACTCGAAAATTGAGAATCTGGAATTTTCAATGAAAAATCGTATTTGGTTATTAGTTAGTTTGATGATTATAAGCATCACCGCAATCTTGTTTATTCACTATTTACCATATGTAACCTTAATACTATCAGGGTTACTATTTTTTCTTTTTATGATCGCAGAAAAAGAAGAGAATGCATTCATAGTTTTATTTTTCATATTGATCTTTTTTAACCATTTTCGCAACGTTTCGACAGAAGCAACTCCCATATATGATTATCGTCTTTTTGGCTTTAACATAATTGAGATAATTATTATAATATTTCTTGCTTTTTATTTTTCTAAGTTTACCCTCAGGGGAGAGATCAAAATAAGCATGAGCAGATTTCTTTTGAATAAACCCATTTTGTATTTTGGATTTGTATTAATATTAGCATCTGTTATAGGGTTGTTGTTTTTTGGAGCAAAGCTACAGGTAACTTTTGCTCAGCTTCGTCCTTTAAGCTACGTAGTAATACTTTATTTTCTCACTATAGGTTTTATAAGAACTAAATCACAGCTAAACAAGATACTTTGGTCGATAATTGTTTTTACAGGTTTGCGAGCGATACACGGTATGTTTTTGTATTTTTATGATCCTTCCAGACAACATACTGGAGGAGGTTCTTTCACCTTCGTATCACATGAAGCTATATTTTTCATGTTGATTCTCTCTTTAGGATTCATTTTTATATCCAGTTATTCAAAAAAGGATTGGAAGTTTTATACCTTGTTATTTGTCGCGATTCCTACAATTTTTTCTTTTCTCTTTAGTTTCAGGAGAGGAGCTTGGTTAGGAATGGGACTCAGCTTTTTAATAACCTTTATGATATTGCCTAAGACTGCTAAACTGAAATTAGTAAGAGTTGGAATTCCTTTTCTGTTTCTTGTATTAATAATGATAGTTGTTTTGAAAGGTTCGGTTGCTTTTGAACATTTAGTACAAAGGTTTGTTTCGATGACTACAACCAGTAAAAGCATTTCAATGTCTGGATATGGTGTGACTGTCTCAAATATGTACCGAATATGGGAGACCATTAATGGAGTAATCTCCCTAAAAAGCTATCCTATTTTTGGTATTGGTCTTGGGACTGAATGGCCAATTTACATACCTTTTAGAGGTATATCTCTTCCAAGATTTCATTTTCATAACACCTGGTTATCTCTTTGGCTGAAGATGGGACTTTTGGGAGTACTATCTTTTGTCTGGATAAATTGGCTGATTTTCAAAAACGGGTTAAAGATTGGTCGAACTATCAAAGACCAGTATTATAAGTCGATGTGCTTGGGCCTTTTGATTTTCATATTGGGTTTTGACATTTCCTCAATTTTCGTTGATTGGATCTATTATTACAGATCCGCTTGTCTTATAGGCTTTGTTTTTGGAGTGATGGCATTATTAGATAAGTTAATAGAAAGAGGAGAAGTGACTTGAAGATATTTTAATAAATAGCAAAAAGCGACTCCTCTGTAGAGGACAGGATTATTAACCAAAGGATTGTATTATTCTCTATATTATTCACTACCAGATTTCTGGAGAAGAGATTCTTAAGTTAACAGAAACTGAATTAAGAGAAAGACCTGTTCTCGGATTCAAGATATTCTAGATAGGTAGATTGAGTTGTCGACCACAAGAACAGTTTCAAAAAATTTTATTTCTTTAACCATTGCTGATTTTTTAAACAATGCATTAGCCTTCTTAGCGATAGCATATTTAGCCAGGGTTTTGAAAGCTGATGGGTTCGGTAAAGTTCAGTTCGCACAAGCTATTATGGTTTATTTCTTGTTAGTTGTAAATCAAGGTCTGAGCACCTTTGGAGTAAGAGAGATAGCGAGGGAGATAATAAATGTTAAGACTTATACTAATCATATTCTTACTATAAGATTATTTTTATCTCTGATTTCTTATATCATTCTGGTTTTGTTTGTATTATGCATTAATCAATCACCAGAGATAAAAAAACTTCTTTTGATTTATGGTTTCAGTCTCTTCACTTTTTCCTTAACCCTGGATTGGGTGTTTCAGGGAATAGAGAAAATGGAGTATGTAGCGTTGGGCCGTATAATAAATCAGGTAATTTATGTTAGCGGACTTTTTCTTCTTGTGAAGAACTGGGATCAACTTTTGAGAGTGCCTGCCATTAGAGTTGTAGCTGCTATGATGGGAGCAATAATTTTAGGTTATTTCTTTATAAAAAGAGGTGGCGTAATAAAATTAAGTTGCGATCTTCAGATATGGAGACAAATTTTAAAACAATCCATACCTATGGGGGTTTCCCTTATCGTGATCCAACTTTATTATAGTTTAGACACCGTAATTTTAGGTTTTATGAAGGGGGTAACAGTGGTAGGCTGGTATAATGCAGCTTATAAGATAGTTCTGTTATTTACCGGTTTTGCTTCTCTATTTGGAATTGTGGTGTTCCCGGTACTTTCGAGATGCTATAAGGAGTCTTTAGATCAGCTTCAAAAATTTGTGTACCAGTTTTCACGGTTGACTATATTTTTTGGGGCTCCTATTGCTGTAGGTGGAATGATACTGAGTGACCAAATCATTCGATTTGTTTACGGGTCAGCTTATCAGTTAAGCATACTACCGCTACAAATCTTGATATGGAGTGTCTTTACGGTTTATTGCAATTGCTCTTTTGCATTTTGTTTACTGGCAAGCGATAGACAGAAAGAATATATGTACAGCGTTTTAACGGGTGCAGTGGTCAATTTAACCTTAAACCTGATACTTATCCCAAAATATAGTATGTTGGGTGCAAGCATTGCAACCATAGTCTCTGAGGTAATTACTCTGGGATTAATTCTCTATTATTCAAGAAGAATAGTAAAATCCATTCCCTGGATCGATCTTTTAAAAGTACTTGGGTCTTCCTTTTTTATGGGTCTGGTTCTATATTCTTTTTCTGGGAATCTTATAATTAAAGTATTTATAGGCATAGTTGTTTATCTAGGGGCAATGATTATTCTTGGAGGGATTCATAAAGAAGATGTTAAATGGCTAAAGCAAATCATAAAGGCTCAACGTGAATAAAGAAGATATCTATAAAGGAAAAAACCATAACTATTATAGTCTTGTAAGACATGACTTGATCCAAATGATCGAGGGTAATGGCAATAAGATTTTGGATGTTGGGTGTGGAGAGGGCCAGACCGGATGGGTTTTAAAGAATACTGGTAAAGCTAGAGAAGTTGTGGGAATTGAATTGAATGAAAATGCTGCAAAAAGTGCTGAAGGCAAGCTGGATAAAGTTATTCATGGAGATGTAGAAAAACTATCCTTACCTTTTCAGGCAGAATATTTTGATTATGTTATTTTAGCAGATGTAGTTGAGCATTTGGTCGATCCCTGGCAGGTGGTCAAACGGCTATCCCTGTTCCTCCATGGAGAAGGGTTCTTGATCGTGAGTATTCCTAACATTGGATATTGGAGGGTACTGAAAGATTTAATTTTATTTGACCAATGGGAATATCAGGCTGAGGGTATTCTGGATAAAGCACATCTTAGGTTTTTCACCAAAAGAAGTATGATCGAAATGATGAACAAAACTGGATTCGAGGTAGAATCAATTATAGCTAGAAAGTCACCGGGGATAAAAGCCAGGCTGTTCAATCTTTTTACCTTAGGGATATTCAGAAGGTTTTTTGAGAGTGCGTATATTATTAAATATAGGAAATTTAAATCTAGTTAATTTCAGTTTTTTGAGAATTCTCAAATTATTGAAAAAGCCAAAAACTCGTAGCTATCTATTATTTGGTAATGGTCTTTGTTATTAGGAAAATATGGAGAGTGATAGGGAAAACAAAAAAACAGCTCAGGGATATTGTTCAGTTTCCAGAACCTGTCTTGCTAGCCTTATTGGAGTTTCAGTTTGTATGACCTTTTTAGTTTACAAATAGAGATATATCATGGTTGAATTATCCATAATTATTGTGAATTTCAATACAAAGCTTTTATTGAAACAATGCTTGGAGTCTATTTACCAAAACCTGGATAACATAGAGCACGAAATCTTTGTAGTAGACAACAACTCAAAAGATGGAAGCCCCAGTATGATAAAGGAAAACTTCCCTAGTGTTCTGCTGATAGAAAACAAGGAAAATGTTGGTTTTGCAAAAGCGAACAATCAAGCTATCCAGAAAGCCAGAGGCCAATATCTATTGCTTCTTAACAGTGATACCATTATTCCTGCTGGAACTCTGACATTAATGGTGAATTTTATGGATCTAAATCCCAAGGCAGGTGCTTTGGGAGTTAAGTTGGTAGACCGTGATTCAAATTTGCAAACCTCGTGCCGTCATTTTCCTACTGTCTTCACAATGCTTTCTCAATTTTTTGGGTTGAGTTCAAGGTTCCCTAAAAGCAAGATATTCGGATGGTACGATATGGGCTATTGGGATCATTGCCAGACCAGAAAGGTGGATTGTGTACCGGGGACTTCTCTTTTAGTTAGAAAAAAAGCGGTGCAGGAAGTTGGACTCCTGGATGAAAACTATTTTATGTATTTCGAGGATACCGACTGGTGTTATAGAATTACCAGAGCTGGCTGGAAGGTGGTTTTTCTCCCCGAGGTTAAGGTGATTCATCTGGGGGGAGCAAGTGCTGACAGGTCAAATAGAGGTCTGCTCTATGACAAGACCCTCACCAGAGAATTATTTAATAGCCTCTTTTACTATTTCAGGAAATTTCATGGTGGTTTTTCAGTCTTGATTTTAAAGATTTTTATTCCTCTCTCACTTATTATCAGGATGTTGAAATGGATTTTCGCTTATATATTTCGCCAGATAGATGTGAAAGAATTTTCATACAAAATGAGTTCATTCTACCAGATGATTAAGTACTGTTTAACCAGCAGATGATAGAAATACTGAAATTGTTGCAAGATCATTTTTTAATATGATGAATCGAGCTTTTAAAAAGATTTTAGTGAATACAAATAAAAATGTGGGGTCGTTTTTGTTTAACCTGTTTAATCTTTTAAGCTTTAACAAACCAAGATTTAATTCTTCTGACTTGGATAATGTAAACAGAATCTTAGTCATCTCACTACATAAAATCGGAGACGTTCTTTTCACTACCCCCACTATTCGCGCCCTGAAGGAGAAATACCCAAAAGCAAAATTGACCGTTTGGGTAAAGTCCAGAGGAAGAGCAGTTCTGGAAAATAATCCCCATATAGACGAGATACTGGTATTTGATAATGTCAGCACGGCTCGGGGTTTCGAGAATATTAACCACTTCGATATAGTAGGCAGACTGAAATTTGTTTCTGAACTTAGGATAAGAAAATTTGATCTGGTGGTGGATCTGATAGGAACTTTTGCTACCAATATCTTCTCATTTTTAAGTGGGGCTCCCTTGAGATTCGGGTTTGATAATCATGGTTTCGGGTTTCTTCTAACAAGGATAACACCTGTTGCAAAAGGAAAACACCTCAAGCAAAATTACCTGGATGTGATCCGAACCATTGGTATAATTCCAAAAAATGACAATCTGGAGATAAAATTAAGTTGCAGTGAAGAGAAAATAGCAGAAAAGTTTGTAGCAGATCATAACCTGAGTTGTAATGATTTTTTGGTGGGGATTCATCCAGGAGCCGGATGGTCCACTAAAAGATGGCCTCCAGCTTATTTCGGGCAGTTAGCTAATCTATTAGTCAAAGAGGCCGATGCCAAAGTTATTCTTTTTGGTAATAAAGATGAAGAAAAACTATTAAAAGAGATTCTGCAGGAAATGGAAATCCAACCCATAATTTTGTTTGGGAAATCAGATTTAAGAGAGATGGCAGCAATAATAAGTAAATGCCATCTTTTTCTTGGCAATGACACCGGACCTACTTATATTGCTGAAGCCCTGAAAGTCCCTGTAGGCGTGTTTTTTGGTCCAACCAATCCGATTTATAGTGCACCTCAGGAGACAAAACACGTAGTGATAAGAAAGATCATACAATGCAGCCCGGTTGATTTGCATCAATATTGTTTTGATGAACCTGGAGTCGCTTGCCGCTTGATGAAACACGAATGTATGAAAACCATATCAGCAGCGGAAGCTCTGGAGGCTTTAAGACCCGTTTTAACTAAAAAGGGAG
>JAOUFL010000058.1 GCA_029858245.1 Candidatus Zixiibacteriota bacterium | reverse complement strand
CCTTCTTCTTATATAGCTAACGCTCCCAATCCCAGAAGACCTGTTCCTAAAAGGATTATCGTTCCTGGCTCTGGCTGAGCTATAAGATAACCTCCATCCACACCGGTTATATTAGCAGCATCAGCATAAAAATTATCAAGATGAACTTCAACTGCTGGAGCATTCCCTGCATCCCCATCATTCCCTGCTTCCAGAAAAGTTCTCACTGCTGAATTATATCCTGAAGGAAGGTCAAAGCTATTTGCTAACTGCCAGTCACCCTCAGCGAAATAATAAGCTGAAAGTGTGGAGCCTAATCTACTCAGTCTCAACTTACCGGTAGCACCATCTGTGACTGTGCTAAATCCAGTTTGCCAAGAGCCATCTACCATAAAATGAACTTCCTCGAAATAATTAACACTATTCAAGTCATATTTTCGAGAAAGAAGCATGGCAAAGGAGTTATCTCTCGCCCAGATTCCAAACGTCGCACTGCTGAAGTAGTCATTAAACTTTATTAACTCGAAGTCAACTGTAGAAATAAAATCTCCTGCCAGACTGAAATTTGAAGAAATTGTTCCTCTACCATATCTTATGCCTTCTGTTGTTCCTAAGTTCAGATATCCATTCTCCGCAGTAGCAAATCCCCCATCATGGGAATAGTTACCCCATAAATCAGTATTAAAGGAATCAAACTTATCCGTTAATAAAAACTGTGAATAGGCTGAAACGCTCGATATAAGTATGATTGCTAAACCTATGAATATTACTCTCTTCATATTAAACACTCCTTCTTTCATTATATTTTCAAATATTTCCGATTTCTAATTTAGCAATTATTATGCCAAAACTCATATTTTAATTCGAGGTTTTAATCTTATGATAGACAATAAGTTAATATCTTACTAAGAGTTCATATAATTAGAGAGTAAAAATATCGCTTAAAAATGTCCATTTTGTTGACAAAAGAATTTTGATAATATAAAAACAATCAATTAAAATCTATTGTAAGTCAACAGGTTAAGTAAAATTATAAAAGCGTTCAAACGGTAGACATTTTTTACTGAAATTCTCGAAAGGAAAAAATTACATAAAATTAAGAAATATATTCCCTTTTATGAACACTTCTCACTATCTGATTTAACACATCTTTCAGATTCTTACCCCTTATTATTCAAGAAGTTAGCTATACTTAAAAGCTGAGATCTAATACAGGCATACCTTTTGCTAAAATTTTGAACAAAATAGAAATAAGATTTTTGGAATTTTGTTAAATAAAACTTGAAGGATAGTTAATGTCTAGGGAAGATTTCACGCAAAGAAGGGATTCTAAAAACCTTGCTGTGAAACCTGAATTATACTGCAGGAGAGTAAAAAAAGGGGGGGGTAATAAGTCAGCATAATTTCTAATTGTAATAAATAACTTTTAAATTCGGATATATATATGATTGACCTACATACTCATCTTCTTCCGGGAATAGATGATGGAGTAAAATCCCTGGATGAAGCAGTAAAGATCATAAAAAGCGGTGTTTCTATGGGAGTAACTGCAATCTGCCTTACACCTCATCTCTTATCAAATTTCAGGGGATGCAATCCAGGAGCTATAATGGAGACCTACTCAATGCTCCAAAATAAAATTATTCAGGAGGAAATTGATGTTCACCTTTACCTGGGCAGTGAAATCGACCTGCGGGATGATCTCAATCCTCTAAGAGAGTTTAGCTTTTTCTTCATTAATCAAACTAAAAAATACCTTTTACTGGAATTACCCCTTGGGGAAATCCCGGCATTTACTGAGAAAATCATTTTCTCCTTGATTGTTGAAAATCTATATCCAATTCTGGCTCATCCGGAAAGAAGCCTTACTAAGGATAAAGATTTCGAACGAATAGAAAAAATGGCTCGTTCGGGTGCATTGATCCAATTAAATGCAGGTTCAATTACAGGAGATTTTGGTAAAAAGGTTCAAAAGGTATCTGAGAAATTATTAGAAAAAGATATAGTGGATTTTGTAGCCAGCGATACCCATAATCTAAATAGTCGACCTATAATTGTCATGGCAGAGGCATTCAGGATTATCGAGAGGCTTCTGGGGGAACAAAAAGCTATGAAACTTTTTAAGGAGAATCCCCAAAAAGTGCTTCAGGCAGAAAATATACAGAGAAAAATCCCATTAAAATATTCTTAATAAAGGAGAGACCAAATGAAGAAGTTAAAAAGAGGAATTAGTTTACTGCTGGTAATTTACCTGATATTTTTCCAGGGATTGAACTTAATCTGGGCTCAAACAGAAGAAAAGCAAGAACCCATAAGAAATATGGCCCAGGACTATTACCTTGTTCCTGGCACAAATAACCAGCTTTTAATAAAGGTCAATGTATGGGGCGAGGTCCTGAAACCAGGGATAGTAGAAGTGCCGGATAATACTGATCTGCTAACCCTTATCTCCATGGCAGGAGGACCCACGGAAAATGCCAGGTTGAACAAAGTTAAAATTGTACGTAATTTCTCCCAGAATAAAACCATCAAGATTAATTTAAAAGACTATGTCCAGAATGGGAAAACCAGTGAACTCCCCGCAGTCAAACCGGGTGATACGGTAATTATCCCGCGAAACAGTTTTCACTCGGTCTCAAAGTACATAACATTCCTTTATAACCTGGCGGTTATAGCCAGTGTGGTTAAAATTTTTACTGATTAAGAAGGAGTTAAAAATTGGAAGAACAAAATAAAATAAACTCAGCTCAAAAAGAGATAGTCTTTCAGGACTATCTCATTATCCTGAAGAGAAGAAGCTGGATTATCCTCGGTGCCTTTTTAACAATTCTTCTATCCGCTGTGATCTTCTCCTTTACCACCCAGCCAATCTATGAATCCTCTACTACTTTAATGATTGAGGAAGATGGGGGGATGAAAAAAGAGATCTTCGAGATCTCCTCTTATTTAAAGCAGGAGACTATGATCAAAAACCAGGTGGAGATACTAAAAAGCCGGACATTGGCGGAATCAGTACTGGATGCCCTTTTATGCTCTCCTTATAAAAAAATCTGGGAGGAAAAGACTCTGGGTAAAGGAAAAGATAAGATAAAAACCAGCGATATGGTTACGCTGTTGCAGAAAAATATCAAGGTGATGCCTTTGAAGGAGACCGACATAATACAGGTGAAAGCCACAGCTCCCCATCCAAAACTGGCAGCGTTTTTAGCCAATACCATAGCAGAGGAATATTACAAACAAAGTCTCCGCGTGAGCAGGGGAGAGATAACCGAGGTGCGGCAGTTCTTAGAGGAACAGCTTGCCAACATTCAAGGAGAATTACACCAGGCAGAGGAGGCTTTAAGGATTTATAAGGAAAGGGAAAAGGTTGCTGCGCTCCCGGAGGAGACAGAGGAGTTAGTGAAACAGTTATCCAATTTTGAATCCCTGTATAATGAAGCCCGAATCGAGATGGAATCAAATCAGAAAAGAATTGTTTATATGAAAAATCAGCTTTCCGAGAGAAAAAGCAGATTAGCGGAGGATATCTCGCAGATCTCCAGCCCGCTGATAACCCAGCTACGCCAGGAGATGGCAAATTTAGAAGGGATTAAAGCTGGTTATTTAGCTCAGGGTTTCCCTGAAGAGCATCCCAAAATGATGGAGATAACCAACAGGATCAAGGAAATAAAACAGAAACTGGTTAAAGAGACCTCCTATTTAGTATCCAGGGAACTATCCTCCACAGATCCTTTAGCTTATTCCCAGGGGTTGGTGGATAAGATGCTAACCCTGGATATAGAGATTCAATCCTCAACTGCAAAATCAGAGGCTCTGAAGAGAATTGTTGATACTTATTCGGAAAATTTATATGCTCTTCCGGTTAAAAGCCTCCAATTGGCGCGCCTGGAGAGGAATGCGAAAGTAGGCGAGAATATCTTCTTGATGTTGAAGGAAAAGTACGAGGAATCACGCATAAAAGAAGCCGGACAGATAGGAAATGTAAGGATAATAGACAAAGCCTTACCCTCAGAAGAACCTATAAAACCGAAAAAGAAGATAAATATCCTTGTAGGAGCTCTTCTCGGATTAGGATTGGGCTTGGGTATGGCATTATTTGTGGAAAGACTGGATAATTCCCTTAAAAGTATCGAGGATGTGGAAAGGGCTGGGCTTTCGCTGTTAGGCTCTATCCCCTTGATTAAAAATAACCGGAATAAAAAACGTGAAGCCAAAGAAAAATCAGAAGAGGACCATATTAAAAAAATAGCCTCCAACCTGGTAACCCATTTTGAACCAAAATCGCCTATATCCGAATCTTACCGAACCTTCAGAACCAATCTGCAATTTGCCAGACTTGATGCTCCTTTAAGAACTATCCTGGTAACCAGTTCAGGTCCGGGTGAGGGTAAATCCACTACTGTAGCGAACTTAGCCATTACTATGGCTCAAATGGGAACCAGAACGATACTGGTAGATGCTGATTTGAGACGCCCGGTTTTACATTCTATCTTCAGCCTGCAAAGGGCTCCGGGGTTGACCAACTATTTAGCCGGGAATGTCCCCCTGGGGGAGACCATCCAGTCAACACCTATAGAAAACTTGAGTCTTTTAACCTGTGGCATTCTTCCTCCTAACCCCTCTGAACTGTTAGGCTCAAAAAAGATGAGAACTCTTTTAGAAGAACTAAAGGGGAAATACGAGATGATACTTTTTGATTCCCCGCCTGTAATAGCAGTAACCGACGCCGCAGTCTTATCAACACAATTGGACGGGGTGGTGCTGGTAATTTCCTCCGGGAGTACCTCCAGGGAGGCGCTGATAAGAGGAGCTACTCTTCTGGAAAACGTAAAAAGCAGGCTTTTAGGAGGGGTTCTTAACAAGATCAGGGTGGAAAATATCTATGGCTCATATCACTATTATTACTATTATCATTACTACGGCGGCACCAAACAGAAGAGAAAAAAGAAGATAGAGGAAGAGATAAAAGTTATGTGATTTAAGCACAGGAAAGTTGATGTCTCATACTAAAGCCTTTGTCATATTAAGAAACTCAGGTTCCCTGGGTCTATCCAGATTCGCGGGCAGATTTTTCTATTTTCTCTTATTCATTATTATAGGTAGATATCTTGGACCCCTGGATCTGGGGAAGTTCAGCTTTGCACTCTCCTTTACTGCCATATTCTTTTTAGTTAATGATCTGGGGATAAGCATCCTGGCAGTACGAGATGTTTCTCAGGATAAAAGCAAAGCTGGAAAATATTTGGGGAATATAATACTTCTTAAGTTATTACTGGCAACCTTTACCTTTTTAGCATCCTTTTTAGCACTTATCTTTATGGGATATCCGGAGGAGACAACAACCATTGTGATTTTGCTGGGTCTGGCTTCTTTATTGAACCACTTTTCCCTGAGCCTGAGATGGGTTTTTCAGGCTTATCAGAAGCTGGAGTATGAGTCTGTAACTAACCTCATTCAATACCTCGGATATTTTATATTAGGCTTTTCGTCCCTGATTCTCAATTTAGGGATTATCGGTATCGGATATTCCCAGATTATAACCGGGATTTTAATAACCTTGCTTTCCTGGTTTATCGTAAGCAAAAGATTTCATAAGATCAAAATTGAAATTGACCTCTCCTTCTGGAAAGGTCTTTTGAGGAAATCCTTTTCGCTTAGCTTATTGCTGGTTTTTACCAGCTTGTTTTTAAATGCAGATACAGTCTTACTATCCTTTTTTAAAGGAGAACAGACAGCTGGAATTTACAATGCAGCTAACCGCTTAGCCATAGCAGGAAGAATGGTTCCGGCAACCCTCATCGCTGCCTTGTTCCCTATTATGTCTGAGTTAGCCAGGGCCTCTCAAGAAGATCTCAAAAGGATTCTGGAGAAATCCTTAGCCCTGACTGTTTGCCTGGGCCTGCCCCTTTGTCTTGCCGTTACTTTTCTCTCCGAGAAGATAATCCTTTTCTTTTACGGTCAGGAGTTTATCAGCTCAGCCTCAGTCCTGCAGATAGTTATTTGGGGCTTGTTCTGCATGGGCTTATCCGTGATTCTGGGATACGCTTTGATATCTCTGGAAAAACAGAAAATATATACCTTGATCACTGGTCTGGGTTTGGGAGTTAATCTTGTGCTTAATTTAAGTCTGATTCCAAAACTTGCTCAAATCGGAAGCAGCCTAGCCATCACCATGACCGAGCTTGTTATTTTAGTAGCAGCATTTTACTCCATAGCAAAGCTGCTTGATTTCAAGCTAAAGGTACTTATTCCCTCGGTGGTTAAAATAAGTGTAGCATCTCTGGTGATGCTGGTGGTGTTATACCTCACCAGAGATTTTCATCTGCTGTTAATTATCGGTTTGGGAGCGTTAAGTTATCTGGCTGTTCTTTTTTCGTTTAATGGCATATATGGATATAACCTTTGTCGAGTCAAAGAGCTGATCTTTGCTCGGATGTGAAGGGAAAAGAATCTAACCTATGATAATAGAATTATTATTGGTATCGATAATTTCCTTGTTTATCTTGCTCTGGACAGGCAGAAGTTTTAAGTCCGTGGTTCTCTTTCTTGCCTTTTTCATTCCCTTTGAGGAATTCGCCCTAAAATATTTACCAGTGACGGACCAGCTCTACTCTCTTCTAAGGTATGTGAGCGAGCTTATATTATTTATAACCTTGGTAGCTTTGATCATTAAAAGAGTAATCGAGAAAAAGCCTTTTGTAAAAACCTCAGTCGATTTGCCAGTTCTGATTTTCGCATCTACTGCCTTCTTATCCGGGCTTTTGAATCAAATCCCCCTTTTAGAGATTGTACTTTTCTTAAGAATAGTACTGCGATACTATGCCTTGTATTTACTTTTAGTAAACATTGAACTGGATATGGGATTCACTAAAAAGCTTATTCGCGGATTGGCATTCATCGTAACATTACAATTTCTCATCGGATTATCACAGATTTTCTTTGGTACTCAAGTGAACAAACTCTTAATGCCCAGACCTTCAATCCTTAGCCTGGGAAGTTATTCTAAAGAATGGTTGCTTATCCAGGGACTCAGGGAGAAAGGCAATCTTGTTTTTGGAACATTTGGTGATCCGGTAAACTTGGGGCTTTTTATCTTTGTAATTTTCATTGTGATGTTAGGGGTTTATTTTGTCTGGAAAAAACCAATCAAGAAGATGTGGTTATTTTTCCTATTATCTTTTTTCACCATTCTTTTTACTTATTCCGTGGGTTTGATATTTACTTTATTCATAAGTTTACTCTTTATAACTATAATAAAAAGAAAGTGGACTCTGGTAGTAAGTAGCTCTTTTATAGTTCTATTTTTCTTTCTAATTTTGACTTTCTATCCTGCTGAGTTTGCAGAAGTAGCTACATCTCGCTATGCAATCTCACCTTTTAAAAATTTCTCTGCAACCTTATCGCTTACTTTTCTGGAAAATATTCAAAAGAATAGACTTTTCACCCTCATAGAGATTCCCAGAGTAATCCTGTCTCAATCTCCACTGTTTGGCCTTGGACCGAGTTGGGTTTTAATAAAAAGTAGAATCTCAAATTACTGGTTAGGAGATGTCTATTGGGCTCAGATGCTGGGTCAGGTTGGGTTGATTGGTCTTCTGGCCTTTTTATGGATACTTAAAAGATTTTACAGTACCGGACTTAAGGTTTATAACTATTCAAGTGACCTGCTTGAAAAGGGTGTAGCTCTGGGTTTTTTAGGAGTAGTTGTTGGGGTGTTATTTTATGATTTCATAGGAGCAGCTTTGGAAACGCGACCTTTGGCTTTCTATTTCTGGTTATTTGCTGGATTAATTGGGAACTGGTCAAAATCTATTCCGGAAAGTAACTTGTGAAAAAGATACTGATGACTGTCGGCTGGGAAGTGCAGAATGTTAAAAAGGATGATAAAAGCAAGCACATTTCTAACCTTCTGTTGCCTGATCAGAAATATGGGTTTTTTAGATATTGGCCTGCAAATAATCTTAAATTTGAAGTAATTGGTTATAAGAAAATCCCTCTGTTCAGCATAATCGAGAAAAAATTTTTACATTTTCATCTTTTTCAGTCTTTAAGGATTTTACACAAGATGAGAAAATATGACCTTTTAATCTTTTTTCATTCGCAGATGGGGATTGTCCCGGCTTTATTCAAGAGCATTTTTAAGCTAAAGACTCCTCTTATATTAATCGACGTGGAGGGTTTGGGCAGAAAAAACAGTCGGTATGTTTTACCCTTTCTTAAAAAAGCCATCTCTTCAATAGACCACCTTTTCTATTTTGCCTCTGTTCAAAAAGAGGATTACCAGAGATATTTGCCTGAAATAATTCCCAGAAGCGATTTTATCCCCCTGGGTTTAGACCCGTCCAGATTTTCCACTAATGGAGCAAAAGTAGAGGATTATATCCTCTCCATTGGCTATCAGGGAACTAACTTCAGAGACTGGAGAACCCTGATAAAAGCATATGCCCAGCTTAACACTAAAACCAGGCTTTTAATTGTGGGTAGAAACAAATTAGAACCTGAGGAAATTGGTGGCGAAAAACTTCCTTCAGGTATTGAGTTCCTTAAGAAAACCAACCTTTTGACCTTGAATGAAATTACCTCCAGGGCAAAGTTCGTGGTCCTTTCACTGCCAGAGAGAAGACATTCTTTTGCTCAACTGACTTTGCTCGGCTGTATGGCTTTGGGAAAAGGGCTGGTTATCTCCAGAGTTTCAAGCGTAACTGATTATCTAAAAGATAAGGAGGATGCCCTTCTGGTAGAGCCTGACAATTCTAAAGATTTAGCTGATAAGATGAAGCTTCTTTTAAACAACCCGGATCTGGTGGTTAAACTGGGACAAATAGCTAAAAAGAAAGTGGAGAGTAAATATACAGAAAACAGGATGGCACAGGCTATTTATCAGCGATTAAAAGATAAAAATTTAATCTGAATAGAAAAGATATGGAAAAAACCATCAAATATATCAATTGTGATTTTTGTGAAGGGAATAAAACCGATCTTTTTGATAACTGTGCACTGAAGACCAATAAAAGAAGAATACTCAGATACAGCAACCGGTATAAGATAGTTCAAAAGTATTGTTTCGACAAAACAGTTTTAGACCTGGGTTGTGTTGATCACTTCGCTGAATCGGAAGAGAACTTCAATGACTGGCTTCATAAAGGGATAAAAGATGTGGCTAAAGAAGTGGTAGGGTTGGACAATGCCGAGAAAGAAGTAAAGCTTTTAAATCAACGAGGATATGACATCTTAGTGGGAGATGTGGAGAACTTCAATTTAGGTAGGCGTTTTGAGGTAGTTGTTTGTGGAGAATTGATTGAACATGTTAACAACCCCGGCCTAGTTCTGCAAAATATTAAGAAACATTTGGCAAAGGACGGCATTCTAATCATTACGACCCCGAATTCTGAATCGATGTTGTGGCATTTTTATAACCTGGTTTATGGAAGAGCGCCCAGTAACCCAACTCATGTTTGTTGGTATGATTACCAGACCCTTACACAACTTTGTAGAAGATACGATTTCGAGGTTGTAACCACCTATTACGAAGTAGGTAATCCTAATAGCAGGGTGCTGTACAACCTTGTGCGATTTATGCGTCTCATCAGGAAGAACTGGGCTCACGAACTGATTGTGATATTTAAGAACAAACATTGAGAATACACACGAAGAATGAAGATTTTATTTGTAAATAAATACTAAGGAGGCAATAACTGAACACAGCAACAACAGAGCAAAAGCAAAAAACTGAATTAGAGTTTACCTCTTGTGATTTCTGCCATGGGAATAAAACCGAGCTCTTTCTGGAAGCAGAATATCAGGATACTGGTGAAAAATTTAAGATAGTAAGATGTGATAATTGCGGATTACTCTATCTGAACCCCAGACCAGCTAAAGATTCAATCGGAAGGTATTATCCAGTGGAAACCTATTATTCTTATCAGGATTTTAAAAACAAGAGATTGAATTATCGGGAATGGTTAAAGAAAGTTTCCTTAGAAGGGTATTACAATTCGAAAAATATTTTAAAAAAATTCCTCTCCAAATTATTAGTCGGAAATTTTATGATCGTGGTGCCAAAAGGGGAAAAAGGGAAACTTTTAGATATCGGCTGCGGAAGTGGTGAGTTCTTAAATCAGATGAAAGGTTTTGGCTGGGAGGTTTATGGGGTGGAGATAAGCAAAAAGGCTGTAGATACCGGAAGAAGAAAAGGGCTTAATATCTTCTGTGGAGAATTAGGGAGTGCCGATTTTCCTGAAAGCTATTTTGATGTAGTGGTTTTGAGCCAGACTATGGAACATCTTTATTCCCCGGGTTCTTATCTGGAGAAAATTCATCGGCTTTTAAAAGAGGGTGGCCTTTTGATGATCGGTGTCCCCAATGCCGGCTGCCCGGAAATTAAAGTCTTTGGGCGAAGTTGTCACATTTTAGACGTTCCCAGACACCTTCACTTTTTTACTATCGCCTCTTTAAGGAATTATTTAGAGAAATATGGATTCGAAGTGGAGAAAGTTCTCTCCAAAAAATTCAGTCTGCCTCTCAATGGAATAAAGGCTGATTTAAAAAACTTTATTCGAAACGAATGCAAGAATAAAAGTTCCCTGAATAAAATACGGATGAGCTTTTCAGTTATTTTTCGCTTACTCATTATGAAAAGTTTGAGATTTATCCTCGATAGAGATAAGGTTAATGAATTGGGTTTTTATATCGCTTTTTATGTTCGAAAATCAAATTTAAAATCTACAGTATGAAAATTATACTTGTAAACAAATACCATCATCCCTGTGGCGGACCAGAGACCGGAATTTTAATGAGAATAAAAGGATTAGAGTCAGTGGGTCATACAATTATCCCTTTTTCTATGCAGCACCCTGACAATTTAAAAACCGATTATGATAAATATTTTGTTTCAAACGTGGATTACAACAATCATTCCCGTCTGCCATGGGATTTAGCCAAAACCACTTTCAGAATAATCTATAACTTCGAGGCGAAGAAAAAGATGGAGGATCTGATAAAGGTTACCAAACCGGACCTGGCTCACCTGCATAATATCTACCATCAGCTTTCCCCTTCCATACTTCCGGTTTTAAAGAAAAAAAACGTCCCTGTGGTTATGACTCTTCATGATTTCAAACTCCTGTGCCCCAATTACACTTTCATGC
>JAOUFL010000249.1 GCA_029858245.1 Candidatus Zixiibacteriota bacterium | reverse complement strand
GAAAGGAGCTCATACCAGTTTGACCCTAACGGAGTGATAATAAATACAAGTAATGCCGAGACCAATGTGGTGGTGGAAAATGGACAGACCGCAGTAATAGGTGGTTTGACTTCTCAGGAGGAGAAAAAATTACACAGAGGCTTCCCGATTCTTAAAGACATCCCCTTGCTGGGTTATCTGTTCAGCTACACCAAAAATGAGATTATAAATCGTGATCTGGTGATCTTCGTTACGCCATCCATAGTAACCAATGAAGTAGGCGGATTGAAATCAAGTCTGGATACAGGGGCAGGAGCTCAGAAAGAATAGATTGCTCAGGGTGTTTTATAAAAAGGCTTCCTCCTTTTAGGAGGAAGCCTTTTTTGTTTAATTTTAATTCGCAGGATAAGCTTCCACAGTCTGGTCATAATAAACCTGCTTTAACTTTTTATTGACAAGCTTCTCTCCATATACTAAATTTATACAGCTTCAAATTTTATAAGGAGGTAAAGTAATTGAACTACGCAGTGATTTTAGCTGGAGGAAAGGGTGAGAGGTTCTGGCCCCTCTCCAGGATGGGACATCCCAAGCAGCTGCTGGAGATAACCTCGAATAAAACCATGCTTCAGGAAACCATAGACCGGGTAGGGGATTTCATTCCCATTGATAAAACCCTCATCGTTACTGGAGCGAATTTAAAGGGCATTATTCTGGAAAAAGTGACGATATTGAAAGAAAAAAATCTGATAATTGAACCAGAGGCAAAGAGTACCTGTTTAGCCATAGGGGTTGCGGCGGTACATATCAAAAAAATCAACTCCTCTGCCACCATGATAGTTCTTTCCTCTGATCATTTCATACAGATGAAAGAGAAGCTGCAGAAGGTATTGAGGATCGGCTCGGAGGTTGCCAATCAGGGAGACTATCTGGTAACCCTGGGCATTATACCAACCAGAGCGGAGACCAGTTACGGATACATTGAATTGACAGATCTTTTTAATACCATAGAAGATGTACCGGTATATCGAATAAACCGCTTCAAGGAAAAACCCAGCCGCATAGTGGCTCAGGAGTATTATTATGACCGAAAACACCTCTGGAACAGCGGTATCTTTATCTGGAGAGTTGACGTTATCCTTAAAGCCCTGGAAAAGTATATGCCCGAGCTCTTCCGGGAACTGGATTTATATTTCAGGGAGATAGGTACAAAAAACCAGGAACAGGCTCTAAAGAACTTATATGCTAAAGCTGAGAACATATCCATCGATTGTGCGGTTCTGGAAAAAGCAGAAAATGTCCTGACCATAAAAGCAGATCTGGTATGGGATGACATCGGCTCGTGGTTAGCCCTGGAGAGAATCAAGGAAAGAGACCGCCTGAACAATGTGATAATTGGAAAAGCACAGACGTTAGCCACTTACGAGACCACCATTGTCAATGATGGTCCGGGAATTATAACAACCCTGGGGGTTTCCGATCTGGTTATCGTCAGGACCGGCGATATCGTTTTTGTGGCTCATAAGACCAAAGCTCAGGATATCAAAGAATTGCTCGAGAAGTTTGCCTCAGATGAGAATCTGGAAAAATACCTCTAAATTATACTTTAATTTCTCCAGTGATAAAAACAGAGATATTAAAGGTATCCACAGAAGAACAAAACAGGCAGGCGATTCTCCGTGCCGCGGAGATTGTTAAGAAAGGGGGAATAATATCTTTTCCTACGGAAACCGTGTATGCCCTGGGCGCTGATGCTATGAACAAACAGGCGGTGGAAAGGATTTTTCAGATCAAGGCAAGGGAAACGGATAAACCTTTTGCCATATTTGTCCCTGATTATACGAGCTTGAACGAATTCGTAGAGAACATATCCTTTTATGCAGAGAAATTAATGGGGGAATTCTGGCCCGGGCCGCTGACACTGATTTTTAAATCCAAACCCGGTAAGCTTGCGCACCTAACCGGAGGAAAAAATAAATTGGGATTCAGGGTTTCCTCTGCGGAGCCAGTCCAGCTTCTTTTAGCCGAGATAAAAGGACCTCTCACCGCTACCAGTGCGAATTTATCCGGGTTCAGGGAGTCTGTATCAGCAGAGGACGTTTATAAGCAATTTAAAGAAAAAATCGAGCTTATACTGGATGGTGGTCAATCAAATGAACCCATCCCTTCGAGTGTAGTTGATGTTTCCGGAGATATACCAATTCTAATCAGGGAAGGTCGTATCTCTATTGATGAGTTTAAAAGAGTGGTACCCCGGATAAAAATTATATGATAGATATGAAAGATAAAAAAGCAAAATTCGAAATTCTGTTCGTCTGCACAGGAAATACCTGTCGCAGTCCCATGGCAGAAGGGATTATGAAAAAGCTTTTGATGGAAAAAGGCATCAGCGGAGTGGAAGTCAGCTCAGCCGGGATTTCTGCCCTGGACGGTTATCCTGCAACACCATTTGCCATTGAGGCTGCCAGGGTCTGGTATATTGATTTAAGCGAGCACTATTCCAGAAGGCTTAACCCCGATATTTTAGAAAAAGCGGATCTGGTATTGGTTATGTCAAAAGAGCATCTCAAGCATATAGAGAAAATTGATAAAAAATCTCTGGATAAAAGCTATCTCTTAAGAGCTTACCCTCAAAAAAACGAAAACGAGAATCTGGCAATTGATGACCCTATAGGTCTTTCTCTGAAAGAATATAACCAGTGCTTTCTGGAATTAGAGGAGGAGATAAAGCGTATTGTGCCAGAGTTGGTTCGTCAATACGAGAGAAAAAATGTTTGATAAAATCAAAATGCCTGGTAAAAAAATATTTTTATTAGTTACCTTGTTTCTTATTCTTGTTATGTCAGGAGTTATGGTGGAAACAAACCCTGGTGAAGTGCAGGAGGATTCGAAACCATACCCTGAAAGAAAGGTAACTAACAGGTCTTTCGGT
>JAOUFL010000248.1 GCA_029858245.1 Candidatus Zixiibacteriota bacterium | reverse complement strand
TTTTCAATGACCTTTGCTTGAGTAGAGACGCATGTCAATGCGTCTCTACAACTATCTATCCCCGGTTCTTCCTCTAAGATAATAGTTTCGCGGTAATCGAAATCAGGGTCTTTCAGTCTATCCAAGATTTTATCTTTTTCCTTTATTACCTCATACTGGTAAACCATTCTCACGCGAGGAAGACAGGTGGAATTCTTATAGACATTTTTACCCCCTGAGCTGTAGATAAGCTTATACTTGGAAGTATCCGGGAAAACACCTCTGAACAGAAGGTATTTGACATTCAAAAGATCGGGTTTGGAGCCCAGAAGAAAACTTAAATACCTTTGACCATACTCTGCCTGTGTTCTGGCACTTTCCAGATATTTTCTTTCTGTGAAATCATCATACGTTTTTAGCTGATTCCCGTGCAATCCCTGTGCCTCCTCAATACCATATAAAGCTAAGAAGTTGTTAATCGGATAGGTGCCGCTTATAACCATGGCTCTATAGGGATCCTTATCCTGCTTGAGGTAATCGATAATCTGATCTTTTTGAAAATACGATTTATAATCGAAGTTTTTAATGAACTTGGCATCAACTCTCCATAGATCTATAATAAGAAGAACTCCAATCCAGAACAGAAAATAGCCTTTCTTCAGCTTGCCTTCAACATACAGGTAAATCCCCAGGCTTATTCCGCTGATTAAAAGAAAAGTTATCCAGAATCCTCTGCTGATGTTGGAAAGGTTTAACTGCATCAAATCTGCTTTCTGGGTAGAAATATCAGGGTACAGAATCGAATTCCATACCCTGAGAATGCCATTCCCTGCCACACTGAAGAGAAAGGCTAAACAGAAGAAAGATATAACCAGAACCAGAATAAGCTTGTTGATTTTATTCTTTTCTTTTGAATCTTTTACTCCTTCCATGACCTTCTGCAGACCAAAAAGAGCCAGGATCAAGATGGAGAAAACCATCAGGAAAAGTATCAAGCCCGGTGCTCTGAAACTTTTAACCTGGGGTACGAACTCATAAAAAAGCCTGAAAACAGGTGTATGTGCTCCCAGAGCATAGACTAATGCTACTATGGAAAGACTGCCGAAAAACCAGATCTTGCGGTCTCGCACCAGAAAAAGGGCAAGGGCTGCAAATAATAAAGGAACGATCCCGGCATAGTCGCTGTTTATCTTAAAGGGATTTCTTCCCCAGTAGGTGTTCTCGTTTTCCGTATTCAACCCGACGAACTCCGGAACAGCTTGAGACACCAGTTCCTCGGGATGAAAAGACCAGGAGGTGGCAAACTCATACCCCCTGACACCTTCAGCCCTTGGAGAATATTTATTGACATAGATGTAAGGTGGAAGGATCTGCACCAGGGACAAAGCCAGCCCCAGAATTATAGCTACTCCGAAGAAAACCACAGGCTTTATAAGCCTTTTTATATGCTTATTATCTTTATAATCCCAGATCAGGCTGACTAAAAAATAAAGACCTAAACTCCACGAAGCAAAATATGCCAACTGGGGATGGTTAGCCAGGATCAGAAGACCTATTGTTCCCCCGAAGAGTATAAAATGAATCAGTTTCCTGGATTTAATGCTTTTCTCCAGGAAAAGAAAACACAAAGGCAAAAGACTGGTAACGTACATCCGCCCGTCGTGCCCTGCATAAACCCAGGAGACTAAATTAGCTGAGAACATATAGGCTAAAGCACCGAACAAAGAAACTCCCCGGTTGAAACCAAAGGTACGCATACAGTAGAAAGTGAAAATCCCAGCCAGAAAAACCGTGAGGATCAATTTCCATCCCAGGGCTTTGTATAGAGGCAGCAGGAATTGAAGGATAGCTAAGGGATAGAAGGTATCGCCATGCATAGCATCCACAAAAGGCATCCCCCCAAAAAGATAGGGATTCCATAAGGGGATGGAATGATATTCCTTTACGAAATCAACATAGAAAGTCCGAAACATCACCCCTGCCTCTATGGAATCACTGCCATAAAGCATCTGGTTTGAGAATATAAAATCGCGGAACAAAAATAAGGTAAGAATCAAAAATAAAAACAGGGGTAGATACCTGCTCAGTTTATTGTAAGATCCCACTTGTTTTTTCTTGCCTGATACTTCTGCTTTTTCCTTCTTTTCTTTTTTCTTCATAGGTTATCTTCATTTTTCATTTAATGGCCAGGGAAACCAGAGCACCAGCTATCTCCACCACCGAGATCCAGAGCCGCGAAAAAATAGCCAGCAAGGTGGCAACTGGTAAGGGGAAATAAAGGCTCAAAAGAATTACCAGAATTCCTTCCCTTACTCCTAAACCGCCAGGGACAAATATAGCTAAAAAACCTATGGTCAGAGAAAAGGCAAATGAGCCTGTAAGGTTAAGATATAAATCCCAGCTAACCGGGGTTATGGATTTTACGAAAAACAGAAAAGCCAGGCCAAACAAAAGCCAGCTTAAGATATAATAAATAAGAAATGAAAGAATCTCCCTGGTTTTAAGTTCTAAGCTTATTCTTTCCTTTTTGACCAGACTCAAGCCTAAATTTATCACCATTTCCAGGAGCTTAGGATAAGTTATAAAAACAAAAACTGCAATCGAAAAAAATATAACCACACCGAAAATAATAGGATTCTTAGAAAATATTTCCTCATAAAGGCTGTATCCCAGGAGGATAAAGGAGAGAAAAAGTGCCGAGAGAACAGAAAGTGCCTGGCCGATAATGGCTGTGGTGAGCCCTTTTCTCTTAGGTACCCCTTCTTTCTCTAAAAGGTAGATTGTCCCCACAACTGCCCATACTTTTCCGGGCAGATATTTCCCCAGGTTAGACAAGAACCAGATCTTGAACATTTTCCAGAAAGAAAGATTTGAACCAAGCTTGTTTAAGAGTAAAAGCCAGATTCTTATTAAATAGAGATAAACCAGGCCAAAAAGAAAA
>JAOUFL010000247.1 GCA_029858245.1 Candidatus Zixiibacteriota bacterium | reverse complement strand
TTAACGAAAAAAACATGGATGAAAGCCAGTCCGGGTCCTGAGGGAAGGGGGAAATAAAGCTCATCCGGAGTGAAGAAAACCGAATCGGGAGCACCAGGGTCGTTGGGATCCTGCTGGGCATAAGTTAAAGAATAGGAAAAGATTAACCCCAGAAATAAGATTAAGCCTAAAAATTTTCTTACTTCTTTCATAAGGGAACCTCCTGTTCAATGACTTTTCAAAGAAATTAAATCAAGAATAGATTGAAATTTTTAAAATCGCCTTTTTTAGTTACTTCAGAGGCTTCAATTCAAAATATATGGAGCAGAGGTGATTGTCAAGCTAAATTTGAAAAATGACAGCTAAGTTTTTGTAAACTATTTAGTAACTTTTTACTTGATTGTTCTGGTTACTGCTTTATATTAAAAAAAGGCTCTGATAGACAGGCTCTTATGAAGTTGTCCTGACAGAAACAGGTAAGAATTGAGTGAAGAAGAAAATATTTTTACCAATAACAGTAAGCTTAATTATTCTAGTTATATGGGGATGTTCAGACAATAAGTTCAAGCCTACCCGCTCGCAGCCCACTGATATACCTTATTATAATCCGTCCAACGACACCTGTTTTGTCTGCCATAACGTCTCTACTCTAAATAAGACTATAGGCAGCAGTATAATCCCCCTTTATGTAAACCGTGATAAATTTGCGTTCTCGGTTCATCGGGCTGTTCGCTGTCTGGATTGTCACACTGACATAATTTTCAACAAAGGACATTCAGAAGTACCAAAAGAATATGGTGGGTGGGCTGGTTGGGGTTCCGGGGATACAAGCCTGACCACCAGTTATACCACCAAGGCCTCTGTTTCCTGCGCCAATTGCCATACAGACAAATCCGGATTTTTTTCCAGCCAGCATTATCTGATTGAGGATATCAAAGGCTCTCATGAAGAAATATATAACGGCATAGAAATAGGTAAGGATTATGATAAAGCCCAATGCGGAAAATGTCACCTCACCTGCGCTACCTGCCATTTTAAATCCATGATGATAAGAAGCGTGAGTAGCTGGGTAGATACTTCAGGCCATAGTGTCGGAGATGATATAACTGATTATTGGAGCCAGTTGCTCAAGGGGGAGGAGGCTCCCTCTTTTGGTGATTGGGCGATTGACTGGACTACCAATGTTAAGTCTCATACTTTTGCTACAGGAGAAGAGCTGGGAAGTTCCAACGCTATATGCGGAGTCTGCCATACAGGTATGTATAGAGAGTATAATCAAACCGGTTATTATCACCCGGAGGGTCCTGCATCCTGGGATTCCTTAATAAGCCAGGGAGTGGAAAAATACCCTCAGTACGAGGAATGGAGATTCCTCAAAGGCGACGTTGTGGTGAATACCGGAGTCCCCTATCTGGATTCCCTGTATTCCCAGGTAGTAAATCAACCGCATAATCGTTACAGATGTATCGATTGCCATGATATGGTTCATTCCTTAGGATCTATTACCTGCCTGGATTGTCACAGCGACAAGGTAATTCCCAGACCTAAACCTCATCAAAAAGTATCCTGTATTGCCTGTCACGATGCTACCATGAACGTCTGGAAAGATCCGGATTCAGGTGATACAGTGAGGGTAGCAGCAGTAAAAGAGAATAAAATCATCAACTGGCATTCGCATATGATCATAAAACCAGATACCGAGAATACCGATTACTGCGACAGCAAGTGTCATAATTCCGAAACCGGAAGAAGGATTGGCGCGCCTTTCTCCCATAAGCACAGGGGGAACATACACGGCGATTGAGCACCTGTAAAAATAATATGAAACTGAAGATATTTTTTACACTTTTTTTGAGTTTAATTCTTTTCAGATATACTCAAGCTGTCGAGCTTGTCAGCAGCATCTCGAGCTATTTTAATACCTACCAAACCCAGGACCTTTATTCCGGGGAGAAGACCTCCTATCTTAGAGCATATCAGAGCTTCAGGTTTGATTTGAACCGCATAGGCACGGAAGACCTTTCATTTCACACCTATTTCCGCTCTACCACTGAATTTATTCATAAGAATTCGACTGACCCGTCTACCAGAATCTATAATGCCTATTTGGACTGGAAAAATATCAAAAAGATTATGGATTTGAGATTAGGCAGGCAATTTCTTTACGTCGGAGCAGGGAAAGGCACAATGGATGGCCTGAGATTTGATTTCAGGCCCGCAAGGAGGTTGCAGTTAACCGGCTATGCAGGTTTTCAGCTTCCCCAGGAAAGATGGACCAGTATAGACAGCTGGGGGAAAAGCCATATCTTCGGGGGAGAGGTTTCTACAACTTATCTGAGAAATACCAGATTAGCCCTGAGTTATGTGAGGAAGACAAGAGATAAATCCGAGGAGAGGCATCTGATAGGATTTAACGTTTCTCACCTTTACAGGAAATTCGACTTTTACAGCCAGCTTTATTATGACCTGGTTTATAAGAAAGTTCAAAACCTAACCCTGAGGGGAGCAGGCTCAAGGCTCTGGGGGAGATTGTATTCATCCCTGGAGTACCAATTCCGCAGGCCGAGCATCTATTCAAATTCCATCTTCAGCGTGTTCCAGCAGGAGACATATTCGCTCTTCAGATTTTCCGTAGCTTACCAGCTACGCAAAAGCCTCAGGCTGTTTGCTGAATATGCCCTGACTCTATATGAATCGGATAACGCCAGCCGTGCAAGATTCGGATTTGAATATGGCTTCATCTCTCTGGGGATCAGAATCAGAAGAGGGTATGCAGGAGAGGATAACGGAGTCTATGGAGGAATTAGCTATTCCCTTAGAAGAAATCTGGTCTTCTCAGCCAGTGCTGATTACGGTGAGTATAAACTGGATGAAGAGCAAGAAGGTGGGTTTGAAACGCTGGTCCTCACCTCCCGGATAGAATGGGAGCCGTTGAGGAATTT
>JAOUFL010000042.1 GCA_029858245.1 Candidatus Zixiibacteriota bacterium | reverse complement strand
CTTCTCTCCATGCTTATACCGGTTGCCCGCTTAGCGCGCGTGCCCTCTTACAAGGAGAAAAGAAAAGAGCTGGGTCTTGACAGCTATGGATTTTTAGGTTATCCCATACTGCAGTCTGCTGATATCCTGCTTTACAAAGCTGACTGTGTTCCGGTGGGAAAAGACCAGCTACCCCATATAGAGCTTACCCGGGAAGTTGCCCGTAAGTTCAATTCCCTTTACGGGGAGATATTTCCTGAACCGGAGGCTCTGCTGACCCCGAACCCCCTTATCCCTGGTGTAGATGGAAGGAAGATGAGCAAATCGTATAATAATGAAATAGCCATTTCGGATACGGCCGAGGAATCTGCCAGGAAAATCTCGAAGATGTTCACTGATCCATTGAAGATTCATAAAGGTGATCCGGGCAGGCCGGATTTGTGCCCGGTTTTTCATCTGCATAAAATTTACACCCCAGACTATAAACAGATCCATGATAACTGTATTTCCGGGAAGTTGGGTTGCGTCGAAGATAAAAAGAACCTGGCTAAGAATCTGAATTTGAGCTTAAGGGAGATACGGGAAAAAAGAAAAGCCTTGGAACAGAATCCTGAGTATCTTTCCAAAATTCTTCGTGAAGGAGCTGCAAGAGCAAGGGAAAAAGCTCAGGAGACTATGCGTGAAGTAAGAAAAGCTATGAGGTTAATTTCATGAACTATGCAGTTGAAGCAGAGCATCCGGTTGAAAAAAAAGTTAACTTCCCGGTAAAATTGGAAGTTTTCGAGGGACCTCTGGATTTACTCCTTTTCCTGATCAGAAAAAATGAGATAGACATCTATGCTATTCCTATTGCTCTGATTACCCGGCAGTATCTGGAATACATCGAGCTGATGCAGGAACTGGATTTAGATTTAGCCAGCGAGTTTATACTTATGGCATCCATCCTTATACGCATTAAAATGAAAATGCTCCTCCCCCGGGATGAAACAGAAGATGAAGTGGAAGACCCCAGAGATGAGCTGGTAAATGCGCTATTGGAATACAAAAAATTCAAGGAGGCAGCCCAGACCCTCCAGAGAAAAGAGGAAGAGGAAAAAGTTTATTTCCCCCGTGCGGATTCTTCCTCTGCCCTCGATGATAATGGTTCAGAACCATCACAGGAAGCTGACCTTTTCGACCTGCTTATGGCTTTCAAGAAGGTTCTGGATAATCAGCCTAAAGAGAGTTTTCACTCCATAGAATTTCAAAAAGTTGATCTTGAACAGAGAATTCAATTTATCCTGGATTATCTGTCGAACAAAGATAAAGTTAATTTTGAAGAGCTTTTTCAGGATAACCCTGTCCGGTTGGTGCTGGTGGTAACCTTTATGGCTATACTCGAACTGATTCGACTTCAGGAAATAAGGGTAATCCAGAGAAAGCATTTCTCTAAGATATTAATCTACAGAAACAAAAAAGGATGAAAATTGTCAGAGGAATTAAACTACCATTTGATAGTTGAGGCTTTGCTCTTTGTATCCGATTCTCCCTTATCTTTGAATAAGCTGAAAGCGGTTTTAACTGAGCTGCCTTCTGAAAAAATAAAGTCGATTATTGAGGAGCTGAATCAAAGATACCGGGAGGGTAATCAAAGTTTTAATATCCGGGAAATAGCAGGTGGATACCAGATGTATACTTTGCCCGAATTCGCTCCCTGGATTAACCAGCTCGATTCTCTGAAAAGAGCACAAAGGCTTTCTCAGGCAGCACTGGAATCCTTATCCATCATCGCCTATCGCCAGCCTGTGGTTAAATCCACCATAGACCATATAAGAGGAGTGGATTCTGGAGCAGTACTTCATACTCTGCTGGAAAGGAAGCTGATCACCATATCCGGACGGGATGAAAGCGCCGGGCGTCCATTGATTTATGTAACTACCAAAGATTTCTTAATCTATTTTGGTTTGAAGGATTTAAAAGAACTACCCAGGATAGAGGAGCTCGAATCTTTAATCCGATTTAAGGATATAAAAGAACTACCCGCTCTGCCATCTGTACCGGTAAAGGAAGATAAAGATACCCTGATCATAGACAGAGAACCGGAAAAAGAGATGCCACCGGAAAGGATAAAAGAAAATATTTAAAGAACGCCCATAAAACTACCACCTGGCAGTTATGTTAATTTGACAAATACAGAAGGGCGTTTTTTTCTTGTAAATGAATAAAGAGATCATCGCCATAGATGGACCAGCCGGTTCAGGGAAAAGCACGACTGCAAAACTGGTAGCAAAAAGACTGGGTTTCGTATATCTTGATACTGGTGCCATGTATAGAGCAATTACCCTGAAAGCTTTAAGAAACAAAATAGACCCGAAAGAAGAAGAAAAATTATCCCGAATGGCTCGGGAATCGAAAATCGATTTAACCGAAATAGAAGGAGAAAACAAGGTTTACTTAGATGGAGAAGATGTCACCGAGTTAATCAGAGACCCAAATGTCAGCCGCCTGGTATCGGACATCTCAGTTCATAAAAACTTAAGAGGAGTGCTGGTATCCAAGCAGAAAGGATTAGGAGAAAAACACAATCTGGTGGCTGAGGGAAGGGATACTACAACTGTGGTTTTCCCTCAGGCAACTCTTAAGTTTTATCTGGATTGTGATTTAAAGGAAAGAGCTAAAAGAAGAATGCTGGAGCTGGAGACTAAAGGAATCCGAACCTCCCTGCAGGAGCAACAAGACGAATTATCCAGGAGAGATAAAATAGATTCCCGGAGAAAGGTAAGCCCATTGAGAATTGATCCGGAAGCGATAGTAGTCGACACTACCAACCTTACCATCGAAGAGCAGGTAGATGAAGTTATACGGTTATACAGGAAGAAGAAAAAAAATGAGATTTCATTATAGAGTTGGCTGGATTTTAACTAATATTTTAGCTAAGGTTTTACGCGGGCTGGAAAAACACGGGAGAGAAAATATCCCTCAGACAGGCGGAGCTTTGATCGCCTGTAACCATTTAGATGTTTACGATCCCCCCTTAGTTGCATGTGCCAGTCCCAGGGAACTATTTTTTTTAGCGAAAAAGGAGTTGTTCAGCAATCCGGTATTTGGCTGGCTAATAAGAAAATATAACGCCATTCCCATTTCCCGGTATAGTTTCGATCGAAAGGGGATAAACCAGGCAAGAGACATATTAAAAGCAGGTAAGGCTCTGGTAGCCTTCCCTGAAGGAACAAGGAGTAAGGAAAGGGAGCTTAAGGAGTTCAAATTAGGTGTGGCAAAACTAGCTTTAGAGGCAAATGTCCCTATTGTACCTGCTTATCTGGATTATTCCAGGAACTGGTTAGAAGCTTTTTTTCTGAGAAAGAAAATAAAAATAAGTTTTGGCTCTCCCATAGACAGAGACGAGCTCACTCTTATTCCCAGAGACAAGGAGGGATACCGTAAGATCACTCAAGAGATAATGCAGAAGATAAATCTCATGAAAGAGAATATTCAGTTTAAAGGTTAAAGATGAAAATCTCTGTAGTTAAAAATGCAGGATTTTGTTTTGGTGTAAAAAGAGCCATAAACCTGGCTTTCGAGGCAGCCAAGAAAAGCCGAACAAGGGTTTACACCTTAGGTCCCTTAATTCATAATCCGCAGGTAGTTGAGGAGTTAAAAAGAGAAGGGGTGCTGCCCATCCAGAATCTGAATGAAATAAGGAAAGGGACTTTGATAATCCGTTCCCATGGCATACACCCCAAGGTTATTAATGAAGCTAAAAAGAAAAAATTGAAAATAATCGATGCCACCTGTCCTTTCGTTAGAAGAGCTCAGGAAAAAGCCAGGGCTTTATATAAAGATGGTTACCAGGTGGTGGTTGTAGGAGAGGCACATCACCCTGAGGTCCAGGGAATCATTGGATATACTGACGGAAAAGCCGTAGTAATAAATCAGCACTCCAGGAATATTGCTTTCACGAAGAATAAAAGGATTGGATTGATAGCTCAAACCACTTTGAATTTTGATACGTTTAAAAAGGTTGTGGGAAGAGTTCTGGAAAAAACCTGGGAGATTAAAATATTTAATACCATATGTAACGCTACAGCTAATGCTCAAAAAGCTACCCTGAAGATGGCTAAAGACGTAGAGGTGATGGTGGTAGTTGGAGGTAGGAATTCCGCTAATACCACGCAATTAACCAAGTTGTGCAAAGAAAAAGGTAAACCCACTTATCATATCGAGACCGAATCGGAGCTCAAAAAAAAGATGTTCAAAAGCAAAAAAAGGATTGGCGTAACAGCTGGTACTTCTACCCCTGAATGGATTATAAAGAAGGTAATCGAGAAGATCAGTGAATTAACCAGAAAATAATGCCTTTCTTAAAAAATTTATTTTTTGGAAAGGTAAATTCCATATAAAGGAGGAACACCTTAATGGCTGAAAAGGACAAAGCCAAAAAGACAAAAGTCACCAGGACCAAGAAGACTAAAAAGAAGGGAGGTGTAAAAAAACCGGCAATCAAAACGGCTGGCAAAAAGCTAAAAAAGAGTACGTTGATTTCGGCGGAAAAAGAAAAGGAGTTAGCCAAGAAGAAAGAACTCAGGGCTGCTAAACGGGAAAGAAAAGTCGAGAGAAAGAAAAAAGAGCTTACCCCTGAACCCGTAATAGAAATGGAAGAGGATAAAGATTACTCCCCGGATGAATTTCAAAAGATGCTCTCCATGTATGAGCAGACTTTCAGGGTCATCAAAGAAGGGGAAATGGTAAAGGGCAGGATACTGGGTATAACCAAAGAGGATGTGATTGTGGATGTGGGTTTCAAATCTGAAGGGATAATTCCGATCTCGGAGTTCACCAATCAGGAGGAGCTGAAAATCGGAGATGAAGTTGACCTTTTCCTGGAAGCCATAGAAGACCAGAATGGTCAATTAGTGCTTTCCAAGCACAAAGCCGATTTTATCAAGATCTGGGATAAGATAAAAGAAGCATACGATAAGGGAACTCTAATGGAAGGTAAGCTTCTCAAGAGAATCAAAGGCGGAATTGTTGTAGATCTGATGGGTGTTGATGCTTTCTTACCTGGTTCTCAGATAGCTCTTAAGCAGGTGCCTGATTTCGATGCGCTTTTAGGACAGACCATGCAGCTTCGGATAATAAAACTCAATAAGAGCAGACGAAACATCGTGGTTTCCCGGAGAGCGGTATTGGAAGTGCAAAGAGAGAAGCAGAGGTCTCAATTGTTAACCGAAATCGAACCGGGACAGTTAAGGGAAGGAGTGGTGAAAAATATAACAGATTTCGGTGTTTTTCTCGACCTGGGCGGAGTGGACGGTCTTCTGCACATCACGGATCTTTCCTGGGGGAGAGTATCACATCCAAGCGAAGTGGTCGCTTTGGGTGACAAAATAAACGTTAAGATACTGGATTTTGATAAAACTACTGGAAGGATATCGCTGGGTCTTAAACAGCTAACCCCCTATCCTTGGGATAATATAGAAGAAAGATATCCGGTAGGAAGAAGAGTTAAAGGTAAAGTGGTCTCTATAACTGATTATGGCGCATTTATTGAGCTGGAGAGGGGAATTGAAGGGTTGATTCATATCTCGGAGATGTCCTGGACCAAGCATATAAAACATCCTTCAAAGCTTCTGGCAGTTGGGGATATAGTCAATGCAGTAGTTCTTTCGGTGGATAAAGAGAACGAACGGATATCTCTGGGCATTAAACAAATGGAGCCAGATCCCTGGGATAATATGGAGAGAAAATACCCCTTAGGTTCCAAAGTAACTGGCAGGGTACGAAACTTAACCCCCTTTGGCGTGTTTATAGAAATAGAAGAAGGTGTGGATGGATTGGTTCACATCTCAGACCTTTCTTGGACCAAAAGGATTCAGCATCCCAGCGAGGTGATGAGGAAAGGAGAAAGGGTGGAGGTTAAAGTCCTGAGCATTGATAAGGAAAACCGCAGGATCTCTTTGGGCTATAAACAGTTTAAAGAGGACCCCTGGCCGGTACTTTCCCGAAATTATCGAGTAGGAGCGGAGACCGAAGCAAAGATTATTCGACTTCTGGATCGCGGCGTAACAGTTGATTTAGATTCAGAAATGGAGGGTTTTGTTCCTCTTGACCATTTAGGGAAACCAGATATTACCAAACCTTCTGATGCTTTCTCCGAAGGAGAGACGATACCTCTTAAGGTAATCGAGTTCGATCAGCCTGGTAGAAAGATAATCCTTTCGATAGAAGAATATTACAAACACAGGGAGAAAGCTGAGTTGGAAGCATTTCTAACCAAACACCCCACCAGGACTATGAAAGTAAAGGAATTAGTCGAGGAACCACAGCGAGATGAGATCGAGAAAAAGATAAGTGCTTCAACTTCAGAGAAAAAAGAACCCGATTCTGAACCGCAAGAGGAGAAACCCCCTTCGGAATAAATCAAAATTGCTTTAAAGTAAAGCGGTGAGTTCCCTCACCGCTTTACTACTTATGTATAGATAAATTAGATCCCTTAAAAAAATGATATGTTTTGTATTATTTGAAGATAGATCAATCCAGCAAAGGATTAAATTAAATATTTAATAAATATTATTTTAAATATAATTAAAATTTGGCTTGCAAAATAAAATAATTTAATTATAATAAATTTTTATTTTTAACCTCCAAGCTAAAGTTATTATAAGCGAAATAAAGCTTTTTTTCGACCTATAGAACAAAATAACTTATTTAAGAGGAATTTAAATGCCAGTACATAAAGTCGTAGTTATGGGAGCCGGGGTTATGGGCAGGGGTATTTCTGAGCTTATCGCCTCAACCGGCTGTGAGGTGGTCCTGGTGGATAAATCCGAGGAGATTTTAAAGAACAGTCTGCATATACTCTCTGAATCCATGGATAACGAGATACAGAAATGGGGATTAACCCAGAGCGAAAAAAAAGCCATTCTTTCCAGAATTTTTCCTACTGTTTCTCTGGACGAAGTTTGTAAAGTGGATATGGTTATCGAGGCGGTTCCGGAAAATCTGGAGATAAAGAAAAAAGCTTTTCAGGAACTGGATTTGAACTGTTCTCCCGATACTATCATAGTCACCAATACTTCCACTCTATCCATAACCGAGTTAGCTTCCTTTACCAGAAGACCTGACAAGATAATCGGGATGCATTTTCTCTTTCCGGTAACCAAAGTACCTCTGGTGGAGATCGTCAGAGGTTTGAAAACTTCACAGAAAACTTATGATGCCATAAAAGATTTTGCTGACCAGTTGAATAAAACCCCGGTAACAGTATATGAATATCCCGGCTATGTGACCACCCGTATTATCGTACCCTTTTTGAATGAAGCCATGCATGTCCTGATGGAGGGGATCGCCTCAGCTGAGGATATCGATACCGCTATGAGATTAGGTTTTGGATTCAATATCGGTCCCCTGGCTTTAGCAGATATGATGGGTCTGGATGTGGTTATGAGCTGGATGGAAAACCTGTTGAACGAGCTTTCTGAACATAAATATAATCCCTGTCCTCTATTGAGAAAAATGGTGAGAGCAGGGCATTTAGGACAGAAAACCGGTCAGGGATTCTTTAAATATGATTCAGATGGAAACAGAATAAAAGAATAGAAATTTAACAATTGAGTTTTTTACTATTTGCTGGTCTTCAAACCAATAAAGAGAACTTTTTTGGCAAGAAAACCTGCGAAAAGCAAGCTGAAATTTTGTTAGAAGACTGGAGCGTAAAATTTCCCTGCCTATCAAGGCAATACTCGCTTATAGGTTTACCTTGATAAAGTTACAGTTTTATACTCCAGACCATTTTGAAAAGCGATAAGGAGATGATATGAAAATTCTGGTTTTAAATTGTGGTAGTTCTTCGGTTAAATATCAACTTATAGATATAGATAAAAACTATCCTTTAGCCAAAGGACTGGTTTCCAGAATCGGTATGAGCGAAGCGGTTCTGACTCACAAACCGCATGACAGGCCTGAGGTTAAAATAACCGGTGAGATAATAGATCATATAGTAGCTATCGAGTATGTGATAAGTATACTCCTTTCCCCTAATCATGGAGTGATTAAGGACAAATCAGAGATTGGAGCAGTCGGACATAGAGTAGTACACGGTGGAGAGAAATTCCCCGAGTCTGTGCTCATAAATTCGGAAGTGATGGTAGAGCTGAGAAACTGCATTGAGTTAGCCCCCTTACACAATCCTCATAACATACGAGGGATAAACGCCTGTCAGAAGATTCTGCTTAATATCCCCCAGGTTGCAGTGTTCGATACTGCTTTTCATCAGCAGATGCCTAAACATGCTTATATCTATGGTCTTCCCTATATACTTTATAAAAAACATGGTATCAGAAGATATGGTTTTCACGGAACTTCTCACTACTATGTTTCCAGACGTGCCTCTGAGCTTTTAAAAAAACCAGCGAATGAAGTTAATATAATTACCTGCCATCTGGGAAATGGTGCCAGTATGGCAGCAGTTAAGGAAGGAATCTCCATAGACACCAGCATGGGATTTACTCCTTTAGAAGGTCTGCTTATGGGAACGAGATGCGGCGATCTGGACCCGGCTGTTATTCTTCATGTTATGGCACGCGAAGAACTTTCTCTTCAGGAAGCTAATACTCTTTTAAACAAACACAGCGGTATGCAGGGAATTTCCGGACATTCAAGTGATATGCGAGATATCATACAGGAAGCTAAGGAAGGACATGCCAATTCGAGATTAGCCCTGGATATATACTGCTATCGCATAAAAAAATATATTGGAGCCTATGCTGTCGCCATGGGGGGTATGAATGCATTAGTTTTTACTGCCGGTATAGGAGAGAACTCGCCATTGATAAGAGAAAGGTGTTGTGAGGGTTTAGAATTCCTGGGTATTGAACTGGACGAAGGTAGAAATGAGGAAGCCATAGGAGTTGAGGCTCTGATCAGCAAGGATAAATCAAAGGTAAAAGTCTTTGCCATTCCCACTAATGAAGAATTAGTCATAGCTCAGGAGACTAAAAAAGTACTTGAGGTAAATACCTTCTTAAAGGATATAGTAAAAGGTGTATAAACTTAGTTTGAGTACATTACTTATTTTGATTCTACTGTTTTCCTTCATCTCCTGCCAGAAAACAAGAGTTCAAAATTTACAGGAGAGGTTAGATTCTTTTCGCCAGACACTGCCTGAGTCGTTAAGAGCCGAGTTCGATGCTCAAAAATACGACATAGTAGTCAGGGGTATCGATTCCCTTCTTCTAATAGATGAAGAGTTCAAAACCGGATACGAACAGATGAAAGATAGAGAGCTTATCAATGTATTCACCCCTCAGGAAGTAGTGGATTTCTTCAAGGTCTATTTCGTGGAGGAGATCGAAAAGGAAAAGACAAAGAGCAAGTAAATCCTTTTTCAAATCCATTAGCTCCCAAGATTACTACTGGATTAGGATCTAACAAGCGGAGAAATATCATAGCCTATCCGAAAACAGGACATAACTACCGTAAGGATATTTTAATGTAGAGGACATAGTAACCTGGGGGCAGCCGTTATACTGGCAGCAGGAGCAGTGAAAAAAGCCGCAAAGGTAATTAATCTGAAAATTCTGTAAAAAAACCTGCTAATCTTTTATATTTATTAAACCCGACTTAAGGAGTCGGGTTTTTGTTTATTTTACTTGACAAAACCACACTTGAAAATATATATTATCTTGAAATATCTCAATAAAAAGTAATTAAAAAAACCTTCTTCAAAATTTTATCAGGAGGTGGAATGAAGAAAGAGAGTTTGGGCTAACTTTCTCTCTTGATTTCTATTTCTTAATTTCATTCTAAAATTGGTTACTCCCTTTCTTCAGGGGCTGTTGCTAAAATTCTGATTAAGTCCAATTCTCAGTTTGAGGATTTCATTCCAAAATCTTGGGCTAAACCATAACTTTTTTCAAAGGAGGCTTTATGCCAAAATATCTTATGTGATATAAACTATGATTTAGGTTTTAAAAACAAGGAAAGGAGGGATTTAAAATGGCAAAAAGAGTTTTAGTCTTAACCTTAGGCTTGCTGTTGATACTGAGTCTAAGTGTTTACGGGGCAAAGAAACCAGCGGACAACAAGAAATCGGAGCTGCGGGAATATGACTTGCGGGACGGGAGTGAAGGATTTGTAAAAGCATCTACCATGGAGCCGAAGGTTTTATTACCCATTACAGGTGATACTGCCGGTTATACCTGGTGGGATGCTCAGGGTGGAACACAAAGGATGATCGCCTGGGATCCTATAAATCTAACCCATATTGTCTGGACGAATTTGATAGAGGAGGGAGGTAATCGATATGTTTATTACAACGCCTGGGACCCCGTAGGCGGCTGGCTGGTAGCAGGAGGTATGCCTACTACCCCGGCAGTTCAGAGAGGTGGTTTTGGTGGTGTGGATTTATTACCGGATGGAAGGGAAGTCCTGTATATGCAGCGGGATAAACCTGATGTTGGTAACTGGGGAAGTCAGATAGCAATAGAATCTAGCACCCCTGGATTAGGTGAGTTTGATCACTACGATATCCCTGATTCTACCGCATCAGAAGCAGCGAAAGGTTTAGCACCAATATTGGCATGCTCTAAAGTTCCTGAGGGTTGGATTCATATTGTAACTATTGCACGGCGTGGAGGATACAATAGATTTGGATATGTTCGTTGTTACGAAGCTCCAGACAAAGTTGATACACTAATCTGTGCATCTCCAGGATGGAAAGATCCTCCATATATATATATTAAAAAAAATACAAGATTACAACCCAATAGAATTCCACATGAATTTGGTAACTCAGCTTCAATTGGTACATTTGTGGCCACTTCTCCAGTCTCAGAAAAGGTTTGTATTACTTGGCTTCAGGCATGGGGAGCTGAAGGAGGTAAAAACGAAATTTATTATTCAGAATCCACCAATAATGGACATGACTGGATGTCATCAGGTTATATTAATGGAATTCGCCGAACCAGCTATGAGGGTACTGAATTCAGAGCGTTTCCTTGTGTAGTTGCAATTTACGATTACAATAATGAGCTGCATTTAGTTTGGAGAGTTTTCTTAAATAAAATGCGCGAGTCAGAGATAATGCATTGGAGCCCGAGTACTGGTATCAGGAAGATCAAGAATGAGTATGGCAAGTGGATAGAATTTTTTCAGTGGTGGTTTGATAACGTTTTAAAAAATATCCCAGAATGGTCCATTGAGGTATTAAAAGCCTTGTCTGGCCTACTTAGTATTAATATGGGAGTATATCCTAATTCCAATTATCTTTATTCTGTCTATACCGAATATCGGGACGATGATATATCTGCAGCCGAGTATGGTAATGGAGATGTGTATGTAAAAGGCTCCAGCAATGGAGGATTGACCTGGGGACCGGAAGTGAATATGACCAACACCAATACAGATGGCTGTTCTCCACCAAACTGTATGAGCGAGATCAATGCTTCTGTGGGAGAGATTGTGGGTGACAATCTACACATAATGTATATTGAAGACAAAGACGCCGGTAGTGCAATCTTAGATGATGGTACCTTTACAGAAAATACAGTTCGTCATCTAAAGTATCCTCGTCCTTCGATACCGGCAGTGGCACAGATAGCCTACACACCCGCTCATCTGAACAGGCCTTTCCTCTGGGCAACCAATGGAGGCAGCACTTCCGATACAATAACTTTCGACAACACCGGAACAAATACTTTATATGTGACTTTAAGCGGACCGAGCTGGCTGACCATTAATCCCTCCACTTTCAGCATAGTAGAGGCAGGAGCAGCCCAGGAAGTGTATTTAACCTTCAACGGAGCAAGTTATAGCGATACCATCCTGATTGACAGCATGAAGGTTGTCTCCAATCACGGAACTTCTGGTATGAATTATATTGATACTGCATTGGTAGGAATACACTTTGTGGTAACAGATGAGTTTTACCGTGTAGAATATGACACCTGTGATTATTCACCCATCACCCAGGTATCCAATATGGGTAATGTGGGTGGTGGTGGTCTGAATCTTGACAGTTTAGGCATGTTCTATAATGGAAATAATTATCTGTTTGAGTTCAGCCCGGTATTTGTCACAGGTGATATAAGCGGAACCGGACCGGTAGGCTTCACCTGGTTGCACCAGGATCATAATGATTTTCTGCCGGAAGGCAATATAAGCACAACCAAGTATAATGATCTGCAAGTACAGGTATTTTACCAGAAGGCAGGGCTGGTGTTTCCACCGCGTCGCTCAGACCATAACTTATATCATTCCTGGTGGGGATACTGGACGAGGTATTCCAAGGTAATCCAGCTGCACCCGCAGATAATCCTGGTGTATGACTGGTGGGTATGGAATGCAC
>JAOUFL010000245.1 GCA_029858245.1 Candidatus Zixiibacteriota bacterium | reverse complement strand
AATAGAATCAAAAGTACGTTGTGCTTATTGCAATTATAATAATGAGACTGTACTAGCTCAAAAGAATTATCATGATCCATCTAAAATACTTGAGGTGCCAATAAAACGTCTAAGTTCAGCAATGATCTACTTATGTACAGAGAAAGATCACTATCCAGAAGTAGAAGATTTTCAAACACATTTTCTGAATAGGCCAAATCTCAGAGTTGTCTAAAGAAATCCAGATTTTAGATTATTTAGTACAACTGATTATATCTGAAACTAATTTTTTATATTAATTAGAAATAAGAGCTTGATTTGAACTGGATTAATCTAATCTTAATGGCTGGGGTGGGGGTTCTGGCGGGATTGTACGGGTCTATTCTGGGTTTGGGGGGAGGTGTTCTTCTGGTACCGATTTTAACTCTTTTCTTCAAAATCCCCATACATTCTGCCATTGGCACCTCTTTACTCTGCGTGATTGCAACATCTTCTACCGCAGCAACAAGTTATGTCCAGAATAAATTAGCCGATGTTCGTCTGGGTATGACCTTAGAGTTAGCCACAACCCTGGGGGCAATCTGCGGAGGGATTATTGCGGGATTCTTTCATGGAAATGTTCTAAGTGTAATTTTTTCATTTATTCTTCTATATAGTGCCATATCTATGTTATCAAAAAAAGAGAACGAAAACAAGGATATGCAATTGTCATCAAATGGAACTATGCGAAACGCCCCTACAGGTACTTCCTATCAGGTTAAAAACCTGCCTGCGGGTTTAGGGCTTTCTTTTCTGGCGGGTAATTTTTCCGGGCTTCTGGGTATAGGTGGAGGGGTAATCAAAGTTCCGGCGATGTATCTTTTTATGGGAATTCCTTTAAAAATTGCCACAGCCACCAGCAATTTTATGATCGGAGTTACTGCCTGTGCCGGGGCTTTTATTTATTATTTTAGAGGGGATATCGACATCTTGATTTCCGGAATTTCGATTTTAGGGATTTTCTTGGGTGCAAGGATCGGTTCAAGAATAATTTACAAGATTAAAACAGAGTACATAAGGATAGCTTTTATTATTATTTTATTTTATCTTTTTCTGGAGATGTTTTTTAAAGGAATAAAAGTCACCTTTTTAATTTTTGGCTAAAAAATTAAATTTGAGCCGATAAGAATAAATGTAACTCATAGTTTTTTATAGGGTATTAGGCTGGCAAGGAATGCAAAAGGAAGATACAGTTTATCGATACATTAGTTTCATTCTAAAAGTAGGAATGTATTCATCTGTTCTGGTTTTGCTTTCAGGATTTCTTTTATTAATTTCCTTTCCGGTTTTAGAAGGAATAAATTCTTTTTCATTATCCGAGCTTCCATACCAAATTGTAAAACTTAATCCTTATGCTTTAATAAATTCAGGTATCCTGATTTTAATTATTACGCCTGTTTTAAGGGTAATTGTAGCTATGATTTCCTTTTCCCATGAAAAGGAGAGAAGATATTTCTGGATAGCGACTGGTGTTTTTTTTATTCTGGTTGGCAGTATAATTTTTTCAGCTTTTAAGATATGAAGAGTTATCTTAAAGGTAAATCTTGAACTTTATGAAAGAAACAGAATATCATTTAGACCTTAAGATATTTAATAATAGCTGATTAACTTTACCTGTTTAGATCATTAAATTGCTTATGCTACTTGCAATGATAGTATTAGGGAATCTCATCTGAAATAAAGAGAAAAACTGTTGATTTTAAGTTATAAATTATTTTTATTAGTTCAACAGGAGATACTTTAATTTAAGGAATTAATATGAAGACTGTTATAATGGCAGGTGGTTTCGGGACACGTCTCAGACCTTTAACCTGTAATCTTCCCAAACCAATGATATCTATCGCCAATAAGCCGATGATGGAACATATCCTTACTCTGTTAAAAAAACATAATCTCGTAGATGTTCTGACTCTTCTTTATTTTCAGGGGGAGGAGATAAAAAATTATTTTGGTGATGGTTCTAAATTCGGGGTTAATATTCAATATTTTACAGCAACTGAGGATTACGGTACTGCGGGGAGCGTAAAGAATGCCGAGAAGCTTCTTTTTGAAACAGAGGAAAGAGAAAGGTTTTTGATTATATCCGGGGATGTCCTTACAGATATAAACCTCTCTAATGCCATAGATTTTCACCTGAAGAGTAAGTCTATGGCCACAATGATCTTATCCCGCAAAGAAAACCCCCTATCTTATGGAGTAGTAATTACAGAGGAAGATGGCAAGATTTCACGTTTTATGGAAAAACCTACCTGGGGAGAAGTTTTCAGCGATACCGTTAATACAGGGATTTACATTCTTGAACCTGAAGTACTGGAGAAAATCCCCCCTTTGCAGGAATATGATTTCAGCAAAGAACTTTTCCCTTTAATACTGGCAGAAAGAGGAAAATTATACGGTTATATCACCACTGATTACTGGAGAGATGTAGGAAATTTATCAGAATATTCTCAAGCCCAACAGGATATCTTGGAAGGAAAGGTTAAAATAGAAATAGAGGGTAATCTTTTAAAGAGAAAAGAAGCCTTAATCTGGGTTGGTAAAAATGTGCAGGTAGGGAAAGATGTAGAGTTCAAGGGGAATATAATCCTGGGGAATGATTCTAACATCGGGTCTAATTCTAAAATATCCAATTCCATAATAGGAGAGGGAGTTCAATGCGGAGAGGGAATAACTATGAATCGGTCAGTAGTATGGAAAGACAGTTTCATAGGGAGTAAGGCTATATTGAGTGAGACGATTGTAAGCTTCAAGACTATAGTGGGGGAGGGATCTAATCTTTTGGAGAACTCTGTTATCAGCGAAAACTGTATCATAGGCTCCAGGGCTAAAGTATACGCCAATGTGAAGGTCTGGCCCGGAAAAGAGGTAGAATCAGATGCTATACTTGCCTCCAGTTTGGTATGGGGAGAAAAATGGAATCGTGAACTATTTACAGATGCCAAA
>JAOUFL010000244.1 GCA_029858245.1 Candidatus Zixiibacteriota bacterium | reverse complement strand
GGAAGTTCTGCACCAATGGTCCTATTGACTGCTCACCTGCAGTAGATGGTAATGGTATCATTTATTTCGGGTCACGTGATTCAACCCTGTATGCACTTTATCCCGATGGTAATGTCAGGTGGACTTACAAGGCTAATGGTGGTTTTGAATCTTCTCCCACCCTAGATGGCAATGGGTATTTATATATAGGTAATTTTGATGGAAATCTCTATGCTTTTGGTACTGGAGCTCCGGACCTGGGTGTTAGCAGTATAGATGTTCCAGACCTGATTAAGCCAGAATACACTTATTCACCGGCAGTAACCCTGAATAACTATAGATCAACGTTTCAGAATTTCGATGTAGTCTGTTTGATCGATACACAGGGCTATTATGTATATGGAGACACCATTCATGTTTCTAATTTAATTGGTGGGCAGATGAGTCAAAAGTCTTTTTCTCCCTGGCTTGTTGGGCCGGATTCCAATGTTATCTATACCATAACTGCTTACACCCTAATTCCTGAGGATGATAATACACCTAATGATACTCTCTTAAAAAACGTATCCACTTCTGACGATATAATTATAATTAGAGGAGATGTAAATTCAAATAGCGAATTAAGTGCAGCAGATGTAGTATATCTGATAAGTTACCTTTTCAGATCAGGCCCATTACCTGTTATATGGGAAACTGGGGATGTTAATTGTGATGATGGTATAAGCGTATCGGATGCCATCTATTTAATAAATTATCTCTGGAAAGGTGGACCTGCTCCCTGTTAGTTTATACATAATCAATCGTAAAACATAAATAAATCAACTGAACAAAGCGGGAGACGGGGTTCGAACCCGCGACCAACAGCTTGGAAGGCTGTGACTCTGCCAACTGAGTTACTCCCGCAAAATATATTAACTCAGGAATTCGTTTATCTTTAAACTATCATATGGAGAGGGGAGGATTCGAACCTCCGAAGGCATTAGCCGACAGATTTACAGTCTGTTCCCGTTGGCCACTTGGGTACCTCTCCAGACTACTAACTGTCTTTTTAGCCGATGAGAGGAATCGAACCTCCAACCAACTGATTACAAATCAGTTGCTCTACCTTTGAGCTACATCGGCAAAATAGCTTTTATTATATCAGTACTCGCTTTTCAAATAGCACGCCAAAATCTATACGAAAATTTTTGCTTGTCAATACAATTTATTCAGTCCTGCTAAAGAGAGTCATCCTGTCGGAGTCGATATTTTGAATTCCTCTCTCTCGACCAGGGAGATTGATTCATTCGGGCACACCGCTCTGCAAATTCCGCAGCCGAAGCATCTCTGTGGATCAACACTGCACTTATTATTAAAAGCGGAGTAGGTTATCGCTCCATACTGGCAGAAGCTCTTGCAATCCTTGCACCCGGTGCATAAGTCCAGGTCAGTCACTGCTACATATTCCGCTTTGAAAAACATCGGAAAATTATGATTGAAGCTCATCTGATAGGCCAGGCAGTCGGCATCGCAGTTGCAAAGCCCGCCGATGAAGGGGGTCTGGAAAGTCCAGACCGAGTGAACTAATCCTTTCTCATCCATCTCTCTGAAAGCTTTCTTAGCCTGCTCCGGACTCATGACCTCGAAATCGTGAGTCAGATCGGGAAATTCGTCGAAGATTCCCTTTACCGGCGCACTGACTCCAAAACAATATCTCACGTCTTTGCCCAGCGTGACTTTGCGACACACGCACGGAAGCCTGACCACCACCTTCACCAGATCTACTATCTTCTCGATATCCTCTAGCGGTACAACCTGCCCATAATGAACTTTCTTCTGTTTTCTGACCGCCAGACTCCTCACCAACCTCTGAACGAAACCGGGACCTTTGTCAAGAGAGTCCATGGAGGAGCGTATTTTGGATGCATCTACGTTGAACTCCCTGAAAAATTTCCGCATATACTCATCGCTCTTCTTCTGACGGAATAATTCGTCCGAATAGTTTTTCATCAGAAGATACCATTTCTTCCCCTCTCCGTGCTGATGACAGAACTCACACATAATTCCTCCTGGATTAGAATCTTACCTCAATTTTGCTTTACGTCTGGTTAAAGGACCCAACGACCACTAAAATAGATTTCTCCTTGATTGAGCTGGAATACAATTCTAGTTTGGAGTATAAACTTTAGCTTTATTGAACCAGCAACCTGAAGGTTTACACTCCAGTCTCTAAGTTCTCTTTTTCCATTTAGTCCCCTCAGGAGTATCCTCCAGTATAATTCCTAAAGCTTCTATCTCCTTTCTTAGTTTATCTGCTTCTCCCCATCTTTTCTCTTTTCTTGCCTGTTCTCTTTTATTTATTAACTCTAAAACCTTTTCATCCAATTTAACCTCTTCCCTTTTCAAAATCCCCAGGACCGAATCAAACCTCTCCATTAAGGCTAAGGTTTTTTCTGCATCCTCGGTAGAGAAATCCCCTTCATCTATGAATTTATTTATCTCTTTAACCAGGTCGAAGATTTTCCCTAAAGCCTCAGAGACATTTAAATCATCATCCAATGCCTCCTCAAACCCTTTTTGAGCTTCTTTGAGAATCTCAGTTACCTCAGGATGACTTTTCTGGCTCTTTACACTTTTCAGTCTATTCATAAAATCATACAGCCTCTGGAGTGCATTCCTGGCACTATCCAACCCCTCAAAGGTAAAGTTTTGCTGCTGGCGATAGTGAGTTGCCAAAAGGAGATAGCGGATAGCTATAGGATTATGCCCCTTTTCCACCAGGTCTCTTAAAGTATAATAATTACCGAAAGATTTTGCCATCTTTTTCCCTTCGACCATAAGCATTTCGTTATGCATCCAGTAATTCACAAACTTCTCACCAGAAGCTGCTTCGCTCTGAGCAATTTCATTTTCATGATGGGGAAAGATCAAATCAACTCCACCCAGATGAATATCGAAATGCTTACCCAGATATTTCATACTCATAGCTGAACATTCAATGTGCC
>JAOUFL010000041.1 GCA_029858245.1 Candidatus Zixiibacteriota bacterium | reverse complement strand
GCCATCCTTGGCTCCAAAAGTGCTGTAGCCCAAAGCAGAGAGTGTCTCGATCATCAACTGGCGGGTTTTCTCCTCATCATCCACGATCAAAACTTTGGTTACCTGATTCATATAAAACCTCAATTTTATAGGTGAAAACTATAACCTTCTAATTTTTTTATCGTATTTTCAGGAGATTACTTTAAGTAAAAAGAGGTATAAAAATCAAAGTTGTTATGAACGGATAATTTTAAGGACCTCGGATTTTTTCTGGTCCCTCAGCTTTTCGGTATTTGCCTCCAGGTTCAGGCGAATCAAAGGCTCAGTGTTAGAGGGTCTCAGATTAAACCACCAATCAGGGTACTCCACGGTTAGGCCATCTAAATGGTCGAGCTTGGCATCCTTATAGTTTAATTCGATTTTACGGATCTTTTCGGGTATATCCAGAACCTTGGAGTTTATCTCACCGGTTCTGAAATAAGGGTCGATCGATTTTACCAGCTGGGATAGAGGTTTATTCTCTTCGGAAAGTAATTCCAAACATACCAGAAGAGCAATTAGACCTGAGTCAGCATAGAAGTTTTTGCGAAAATAGAAATGTCCGGAATGTTCCCCTCCAAAGACGGCATTATATTTTTTCATCAAGGGCTTTATCAGAGCATGCCCCACGGGCGTACGGATACCCTTTCCTCCGTTCTGTCTGATTATCTCCGGAAGAATCCTGGAACAAGGCACATTATATAATATAGTTGCCCCCTTCTCCTTCTTTAACAGGTTCTTGGCTACAAGTGCTGTAATAATATCCCCGCCTAAAGGAGATGACTTTTCATCCACCAAAAACACTCGGTCAGCATCCCCATCAAAAGCCGCACCCAAATCTGCTTTCTCTTCTGAAATCCTATCCTTTAAAACTGTGATGTTCTCAAGTATTATGGGATTAGGCAGATGATTAGGAAAAGAGCCATCCAGCTCAAAAAACATTGGAATAAGCTCGCAGGGAAGAAAAGAGAATAGTTCAGGCAAAACCATACCGGCAATCCCGTTTCCCGCATCGATTACTACTCTAAAGGGTTTGATCTTTTTGGGATGGATGAAAGATAGAAGATGATTTATATAATCAGGTTGAATATTAATTTTTTTTATAACCCCATTTTTTCCTGAAGTGGAGAAATCATTATTAAAAATTATATCTTTTATCTGATCGATCCCCTCTTTGCCACTCAAGGGGACAGCTTCCTTCTTGCACATTTTCATCCCGTTATATTCAGGAGGATTGTGAGAGGCGGTGATCATTATACCTGAATCATATTCGAATTTCCCCACCGCAAAATAAAGGGCATCAGTACTGCACAAACCGATATCAATTACATCCACTCCTGCCTCCAGTATTCCCCTGGAAAGACTTCTGTATAAGGCTTCTGATGAGAGGCGCATATCCCTTCCGATGACTATATGTTTGGGCTTGAGATATTCTACAAAAGCTTTTCCGATGAGGAATGCAGTTTCCTCATTCAACTGCTCGGGATAAATTCCCCTGATGTCATAGGCCTTGAAAATTTCAGGATTTATCATCCGTTTTGGTTTTTTACTCCCGGATTTCATGACATTATACCAAATTTATTTAATTATAGATAAAAAGGTAATTTTTGTCAAACGTTTTATAGGTGTAGATATTTTAAACCATGGCCAGGGATCCAGGTAAAAAACAGAGAAGTTTTCAAAACTCCCCAAGTTTGAAGATTTTTTACTTGACAAAACTTTGTAGATTTAATAAAATATGTGAAAGAATTCACAAGAGTATGCGCAGGATTTCAGAATCTACAATTAGTCGGTTATCTCTCTATTACCGGACCCTTGAAACTCTACAAAGGGAGAATGTTACTACCATCTCCTCCGGAGAGCTTGCCAGGAGTAACAAATTCACCCCAGCCCAGGTAAGGAAAGACCTCTCCTTTTTCGGCAGTTTTGGAACCAGGGGTCTGGGATACCCGGTGAGCGAGCTCAAGGATAAAATCGCTTCTATCCTGGGCTTGTGCAAAACCTGGAATGTTGCTTTAGTGGGGGTGGGTAATGTAGGTTCAGCCTTAGTTTCCTATAAAGAATTTCAGAGACAAGGTTTTATAATAAAAAAGATATTTGATAACGATCTTAGGAAAATCGGAAAAAATCACAAGGGGATTTTGGTCTCCGATGTGAAGAACCTTAATATGGAGCTTAAAGAGAATAAGATAGAGATGGTGATAATTGCAGTCCCATCTTCAGAAGCGCAAAAGGTGGTAGATGAGGTAGTAGGTGCTGGAGTTCGTACCATTTTGAATTTTGCCACAACTAATCTCAAAGTACCAGAAAACGTGGTACTGCGTAGTGTGAATATGGCAATGGAATTAGAACATCTCTCCTATGCCCTGGCGAATCAAAAAAGATAAAGATGTTATAATTTCCTTATACCCTTTACAAGAAACCCGCTTAATCCTCCCAGGGCGATAAAAATCCCACAAAAGAAGATTATCATTTGAACTGATAAAAGACCCCCTAAAACTCCCACCAAAGCTAAAGAAACAGGTCTTAAACCACCGCTTATAGTTCCCAGGGTGCCAAATACCCTTCCCTGTTTTTCGTGAGGGATTTTAGTCTGAAGAACAGACGGGACTATTATATTAGCGAAGGAAACTCCGAATCCACATCCGCCTAATAAGAAAATGGAAATCCAGAACGATTCAGATATACCGAATAGTGCTAAGAGGAATCCTGCAACAGTGATTCCAGAGACAATAGAAATCCCCTTTTTTATTTTACCTCCTGTCATGCCGAGAATTAATGAACCCAAAACCATTCCCACGGAGATGCTGGAGCCTAAAATCCCAAATCCTTCTGCTCCCATCTTCAGGATGTTTTTAACCACAAGCGGAATCAATACCCCTATAGGTGCCACAAAGAAGTTGAGCAGGGAAAATAAGATCACCAATTCAATTATCCCGGTTTCTGCCCGGATATAATTCAAACCTTCCAAAAGATCGTGCAAAAATTTCTTTTTGACCTGTTGAACCAGGGTTTTTTCTGTTTTTATTCTTACCAAGAAAATGGCAATAGAAGATATGAAAAAGCTCAAACCATCCATTAACATTACAGTTCCAGCACCGTAAAGAGCCACTAAAACCCCACCTAAAGCCGGGCCAAAAACACCACTCAGGTTATTACTCATCTGAGATAAGGAATTAGCACGAACAAGCTGTTCTTTTTCAACGACCCGAGGTATTAAAGAACTTAATGCAGGACTGAAAAATGTAGTCATTAAAGCAAGCAGAACAGCGATTATAAAAATATGCCAAACCTGCAAAGAGTTAATGAAGTAAAGCAATCCGGGTATACAGATGATTATACCCCGTCCGATATCCGTGAAAATCAAAAGTTTTCTTTTGTCTACCCGGTCGATGTAAGTTCCAGCAAAAGGACCCAGGATAATAAGGGGCAGGGAGGAACAGATTGCTACCGTAGCCATAGCAGCGGTTGAACCGGTTTTCTCCAGTACCCACCACATCAGAGCGATGATATAGAGATAATCACCAAACATGGATATGCTCTGACCTGCCCAGATTAAAAAGAAATTTTTATTTTTAAAGATAGAGATGCTTTTTTCACCTTCTTTTATTTCCATTTAGAGATTATTAGCTTTTTAAAATGTTATCTCCATTATTGACATCGAAGTAAAGAACTTTATCGAGGTCGAAGTTTAAACCCATAATGGCCCCGACACAAAGGCCATCCTTAGATCTTTGCCGCACCACAACCCTTTTTTCTCCGAGTCTAAAATAGAGGAAAATTTCTCCTCCCGTGGGTTCGATCTGCTCCAATTCCAATTTGATTTCTTCTTTTTCAGTAGCGATATGAATATCCTCCGGTCTTATTCCCAGGTAAATCTCTTTACCCAGATAGTCTTTTAGTATCTTTTCCCATTTGTCAGGAAGGGAAAGTCTATATTTTTCCTCAAAAATAAACTCCAGAGGAAAATTTATCTTACCTTTAAGAAGATTTATAGGAGGCGAGCCGATGAAGCCTGCTACAAAAATATTTGAGGGAGAACTATAAAGCTGTAAGGGTGTTCCGATCTGCTGGATCGTTCCCTCTTTCAATACCAAAATCCTATCACCCAAAGTCATCGCTTCTAACTGATCATGAGTAACATATAGAATAGAGGTTTTAAGATTTTTATGCAGTTTTAAAAGCTCACCCCTCATCTGGATCCTGAGCATAGCATCTAAATTGGACAAGGGCTCATCAAAAAGGAAAAGATTTGGCTTTCTCACAATGGCCCGACCGAGAGCCACTCTCTGTCTTTCTCCTCCGGAAAGTGCTTTGGGTTTTCTTTGCAGTAGAGAGCTTATTCCTAAGATATCAGCCGTCTCTAAAACCCTTTCTCTGATCTTATCTTTTTGGAATCTTCTTAGTTTTAAAGGGAAGGCAAGGTTCTCAAAAACCGTGAAATGAGGGTAAAGAGCGTAATTTTGAAAAACCATTGCTACATCTCTTTCCTTGGGAGGGAGATCATTTAACTTAATCCCTTGCAGATATATTTCACCAGAGGTAACTTCCTCTAATCCGGCGATTAGTCTCAAAATAGTACTTTTTCCACAACCAGAAGGTCCAACTAATACGCAAAATTCACCCTCCTTAACCTCAAAGTTTATATCCTTTAAGATCTGAGTTTTATCAAAATATTTAGTTACCTTAATGAGCAGAAGTTCAGACATAGCAAAAATTAATTTGATTAATAATATGTCTTGACAGGTAGATTTGCAAGGGATTAGATAGAATTATCTTAAAAATTATTTATATATTAATTTCAATATCTTGTATTAAAGTAAAAAATATTTCTATATGTAGAAGTTTTATCTTTAGTTTCGGAAATTTTCAAGATTTTGCTTGACAAAAACTTATAGGTATTTGATATTATAGTTGAGTGAGGGGATGTAGATACTGGGTACAAGAATATCTTATATACCCCTCATTAAATAACGGGGACATTGAAAATAAAATTTTTTAGGAGAAGGTCATAAGAATTAAAATAAAAAGAATAGAAAAACATCTACGATTGTTTAGATTTTGAACAAAACGAGGAGGTGATGTAATGGAACTGAGAGAATTAATCCTTGAGGTGGAAGAGTTAGAGGAGAAGATTGCTCCTCTATCGTCGGTAGGCGGACAGTAACAACTTGGTTTTAGTTGTTTATCTGAAACGACCAATAACACCTCCTTAAGTAAGACCACCCTACTCCTGGGTGGTCTTTTCTTTTTAGATTATCTGCCCACCATCAGCCGTGTGAGATGTTTAAGGTCGGAGAGAAGCTTTTGCTTTTCCTTGTCAGTTAAGTAGCTTCGTTTACTCTCTGAGTCTTCGATATTCTGACTTAAGATTTTTATAATCTTACCGGCTTTTTCAAATTCCCTGAAAGCCTCTTCAAGATTGTCTTTCGAAAAATTTATCTTACCTTTTAGATAATGCGCTCTCCAGATAAGCTCTAACTGATTGAGCTTAGAAGCTTTGTTTAATGATGATTCTGAATATTTCAATGCCTGGCTCAAATTTCCTGTGTGGAATTCTTTATAGGACAGAAGAAAATAGTATTCTGGCTCAAATAGGGGAAAACAACCTTGATCAATTATCATTTTAGCTTTATCTAAATTATTTTCAGGCATTAATTTTTGATTTGAGTTCATATAAAACTGAGCTATTTTCAAACTGAGACAGAGCTTATCTTCCGGGGAGTTCAGTTCATCAGCCAAGGACATCGAGCTTTCCAGGGAACATAAAGCCTCAGTGGTTTTTTTATTTTTTTCGAAGTATAATCCTTTTAATTTACCCACAGCAATTAAAGATTTTTTATCATTAATTATGTTAGCTGTTTCCAATGCCTTATCAAGGTATTCAACTGCAATCTCATCTCTGTTTATTAGCAGGAATAATCTACCTAAGGAAACCAAAACTAAAACCTTAAGCTCTTTATCTCCGATCTCTTCAGAGCATTTCAAAGCTTCCTTTAGTTGTACTAATGCCTTCTGATATTGCCCTGTTTCCTGATCAACGACAGCAAGGTTTCTTAACAGATAGCCAACAGGCAGTTGGAAGTTTATTTCCCGGCATAATTCCAAACCCCATTTTGCATATCTGGCAACTTCTTCATATTCTCCCAGCTTGAAATAAGATTCGCCCAGATTAACCGTATTTATGGCAATCTCCTTTTTATTCTCTATCTCCTGATTCAGCTTAAGTGATTCCCAAAAGGAGCTTATTGCCTTTTGGTAATCTCCTATAAGATTATAGACAAATCCGATGTTATTTAAACTTCTCGCTATCTCTTCTTTATTTCCCATCTCTTTTTTTATCTGTAAAGAATTATTATGACATTCCAGAGCTTTCTTATACTGATGCTGAGAAACATAAATCGTACCCATATTATTTAGGGTTGAGGCAATATCGGAATTGTTATTTAAGGTTTTTTGAATTTCCAGAGCTTTCCCAAACGCTTCCAGAGCCTTTTGATGTTGAGAATCTATCCAGTAGATGTTCCCGATATTGTTAAGGGTGTTAGAAAGTTTTATATCATCTTTCAACTCCTCAAATATCTTCTTTGACTTCAGCAGACATTCAAGACCCTTTTTATGATTGTGTTTTATCCTGTAAAGATCTCCCAAATTTTTATATGTCTCAGCCAGCAAATTTTTATCTTCTAAAAACTCAGCTGTTTTCACCAGTTCCTCATAGTCTTTTTGTGCCTGGTTTAGCTCACCGATGGTTTTCAGAAGATCACCTCTCTGCATAAGAGCCTGGCTTTTTCTTTTTTCCTTTTCCTTCTTCAGGGGAAACTTATTGGCTGCCTCTAATGCGTGTTTAAGATATTTCAGGGCTTGAGGATAATCTAAGTCCTTTTGGTTTATAACTGAGCACTGGAGGGAATAGTCGAATGCTTTTGAATAATCATTACTTAATATGTAATGATAGGCAATGGTCTCGGTTTCGATTTCCTCTCCCCATGATTTTCTTTCCTCCAGGAAATATGCCAGCTTACGATGTAATACTTTTTTATCTCCAGGGATGTTCTTATAAATCATAGATTGATAAGCAGGGCTGGTGAAATTATATATCAGATGAGACGAGCTTATCTTAGACTGGAATAAAAATCTATCTTTCAAAAGGAGGAAAAGTGCTTCAAAGATTTTCTCTTCCTCGTATCCGGATATGAATTTCATAGATTCCAGGTCGAATTCTTTTCCAATTAATGAGGCTAAATTAAGGAAATTCAGAATATCTCCAGGATATCTGGTTAGATTCCCTAAGATGGTTTTCTCGATGCTATCCGGGATGGTGAACCCGGATAATTTTTTCACTTCCAACTTGACCATGCCTTTTTCAAAGAAAAGAACTTTCTTTTCAAAAAGGTGTTTTAATATCTCCACAGCGAAAAGAGGGATTCCAGAGGAGTTCTGATAAACGAAGTCACGCAAAGCAAAGGAATTAATATCTGCACCTAACTTTTGAGAGAGAAGCTCCTGGAGTTGTTCCATGGAGAAAGCTGGCAATCTTAGCAGGCATAGCTTTTTCGTGCCAATTAAATGGTTGATCAGAGATTTAAGTTGACCCCCGGGATCTAACTTGGCTTCCTCAAAGGTGCCACACAGAAAGATCCTGGAGTTCTCAAGTTTTTCGGTTAACTCCTTTAAGAAGCTTAAATTCCCCTCACTCATCCAGTGGAGGTTCTCAAAAGCTATGACAAAGGGCAAGAGATTGGAAGCCTCAAGCAGAAAAGAGTATAACTTTTCTAACTCAAGATTTTCCTGGGACTCCCCCTTATTTAAAAACAATCTGAAGGTTTCTTGATATTTTTGGCACAGCCCTGGGGAAAAGACCTGAAAAAAGGTCCACATTTTTCCGAAAAGCTCTTTTAATGGTTGTAAGGGGTGAGTTTCCTCTTCTGGACAATCGATCTGGACAAAGAAGATTCCTTCAAGCTGGCTTTCTTTTTTAAGATGATTGAGGAGGGCGGATTTTCCAATTCCGAACTCACCATCGATCAAGAACATCTTTCCGCCAGAGGAAAGAGAATTTTTCAATTCGTTCTGTATGTTCTGGTATTCTTTTGTCCGGGCGAGCATCTTTCCACCATAGAGTAAATTTAGATATGAGGTTCTTTCTGTTTCCCGTAGAGGATAAGATGTTATTTTAGAAAACTCTTCTTTTAATTCATATATATTCTGAAATCTGTCCTCGGGTTTTTTCTGCAATAATTTCATGACAACAGCTTCCAGTTTTTCAGGGAGTCCGGTTCTTAATGTAGAAAGAGGGTCAGGGGTTTTTTCCAGATGGTGAGATCTCAAGATCAGAGGATCATCAGATGAAAAAGGGGGTTTTGAGGTTAACAGCTCATATAGGATTACCCCCAGAGAGTAAAGGTCTGTTCTCTGGTCAATTTTTTCCCTCAGCCATATCTCCGGGGCCATATATATCGGCGTTCCTGCGGTTTGATTAAATGTCAGGGATGTGGATTTTCGAGCCAGTCCAAAATCCATAATCTTTACACTAAAAACATCAGAGGTCAACTTGAAATTAGAAGGTTTTAAATCAGCGTGAATTACGTTCTGCGATTGCAGGTACTCCAATATATCGAAGATCTGCCATACGACCCGGTAAAATCTATCTAAATCCGGCTGGGCAACTTTTGCAGAGAGCTCTTCCCCTACTATAAGCTCCATAGTGTAGAATGCTTTTTTATTTTCAGCATACCCGAAATCGTAAGCTTCTACTACCCCGGGGTGAGAAAGCTCCGTGGTTAATCTAAACTCCTCCTTGAACTTCGGCAGGCTACTTTTTTCCGACTCACCTTCAGGGGAATGGATCTTTAAGGTGATCTTTTTTTTCTCCCAGAGGTCGAAAACCTCATACACCTCCCCTGAACCGCCTTTTCCGATCTTTTTTATTATCCTGTAACGAGGAGTAATATATTCTCTTTTTTCTGACATAGAGTTTTATTTTTTTGGAGAGGAGGAATATGGTACTAAGTATATAAAGGTAAAATCACTATACCGTTTAAGGAGAAGTCACCGGAAAGCAGACGAGAAAGGCAGCTCCCTTACCTGACTGGCTTTCAGCTTTTATCTCTCCTTGGTGATTTTTGATTATCTTCTCACAGGTAGCCAATCCCAAACCATAGCCTTCTTTCTTAGTGGTAAAATGGGGTTCGAATATTCTACTCAGGTTTTTTTTGGAGATTCCGGTTCCGTTATCCTCGACTTTTACCCAGACTTTACCTTCCTCTGAATTGTAGCTGCAGGATATCCTGATCTCTCCTTTCACCTCGGGTTTGGCTCTGATTGCATCAGAGGCATTGTTAAAGAGGTTTAAAAACACCTGTTGAATCTGTCCCACATCCAATTCCAAGATAGGTAGCTCCGGATCAAAATCGGTTTTAAATTTGATTCCGGAATACATTTTCTGCGGTCTTAAAGAAAAAAGCAGGTCCTCGATCAGGTTTCTGAGATCGTATTTTTCCACCCTGGTTTCCAGTTTAGAGAAATCCATCAATCCATCAGTAAATCGTTTCATAGTCTCCACGCTTTCCAGTATTGCCTTTGAATTGGCTGAAGCTTTATCCAGATTTCCTTTGTTAAGATGTAAAGGTAATAGCTCAGCATTGTTCAGGATTATGGTTAAGTAGTTATTCAACTCATGACCGATAGAGGCTGCCATTTCTCCTGTAGCTACTAATTTCTCTGATTGGATTAACCTTTTCTCCAGGAGCACCTTATCGGTTATATCCTCAATCGCCAAGATCAATCCCATGACCCGATTATTCACATTCTCCAGAGGAGATATCTTTATGGATAAAACCATCTCTTTCTCTTCGAATTTATGAAAAGACTTTGCTTCCTTATAAGGTTGTGTAGTATAAAGCACCTGATAACAGATCTTCTTCCATTTATTTCTTTCCTCAGCCGGTATTAAGTCAAGGAGGGAGACATGATTCAGGGATAAATCGGCAGAACCCTCTTTCCAGCCAGCTTTTCTGAAAATCTCTTTGGATGCCTGGTTGGTTATGGTTATATGAAGATTGTTATCCACTACCACCAGTCCTATGGGCGTGTGACTGACCACGTTTTCATTGTAGATTTTCAAGGCTAACAAATTCTCATAGAGCTTGGCATTCTCTATGGCTATAGCAGCCTGGCCGGCAAAAAGCTCAAAAAGGTATAAATCACTCTGCAGAAAAACGTTGTTTTTGGAGGAGTTATCCAGGTAAAGGATCCCGATAATCTTCTCCTTACTTTTCAGGGGAACGCACATTATCGATTTCAAATTAAGCTCTAAGATACTTTTCTGTTTGGAGAATCTCTCATCGTGTAAGGCATCGCTGGTGTAGATCGATTCACCGCTTTTAGCTACTCTGTTGGAGATGGACATACTGATGCGGAAATCTTCCTGGTTTAAGGATTCTTTGGATATGTTATGAGCTGTTTTGAATTGGAGCTCACCCTGCTCATCCAGAAGCATAAGAAATCCTCTTTCCGCTCTCAGAAGGGTGACGGCCCTTTTCATAACTCTCCGGAGGATATCATCTAAAACCAGTGATGAATTTATAGTTTTGCTGACCTCCAGGAGCGCTTCTAAATCCTGGTTTTTAAATTTACCAGAATCATTATTTTGTAAGCGGGGATAGCTTATTTTGACCTCCTGGAAGAGGTTTTCCATCTCCTCTATTATGGCAGTTTTATTTTTTTTCAGAATACCAGAATCATCCATATATTATCCTCTAAAGAATGTTCTTTATCAGACACAATAATTCATTTAAATTTATCGGCAAGCCAGCTGTTTTTATTATGGAAAAACTAAGAATAAACCAGCTTTTGATGTAAATAGCAGAAGGTGTATTACCTGGCTGTGCCCCTGAAGATTAGCTCTTTAAGGCTGAGAGGTAATCCCTTAATGCCTGTCGGTGTGACTGGAAGGCAATATTTGAGGGGATATTTTCCTTTGAAAAAAATTTAACCTCCGAGGCATCATCCCCGGGAAGAGGCTCTCCGCCAACTATTTTCCCCAAATATACTATTAAAATAGCTCTGGTTCTGGGATCGTCTGAACCTGAGTAAACTTTGAACAGTGAAGATAACTTCACTTCTAAGTTAGTCTCTTCTTTTGTCTCCCTCAGGGCACAGCTTTCCGGGGATTCACCATATTCGATAAATCCGGCTGGCAGGCTCCAGTCTCCCATATAGGGATTAAATTTTCTTCTGACTAAAAGGATTTCACCTTCTTTTTCGATAATAATACCTGATGCTGGTGAGGGGTTGCGATAAAGAACGAATTTACAAACCGGACAGACTTTTCTCAAGTTATGGTCTATTGTTTTCTTGACCAGCTCGGAACTGCAGCGGGGACAATATTTATAATCATCCTCATTTCTCAGGTATTTGGTATAAAGAAGCTCTTCCTCTCCTTCTTTCCTGGGATGTTTGCCTTTTCTCTCATAAACCTTTCCGCTTTCCTTTACTCTAGTCACAGGCGAAACAGTCCAGGTTCTTCGGGACTTTGGTTTTTTGATTTTTATCTTTTGCATAGAAAATCTTCTCAATCTATATAAATCGATGTCTTGGTTTTTTCGAAAATCATTTTTAAGGCATTGAAAGCAGATACTCTGACCTCACCAAATGGAAAGATTTCTTCTCTATCATTTAACAATGATTTTAAACTCTCCACTGCTTTTTTATCACCGATCTGTCCTAAGGCATATGCAGCACGCCATCTAACATCACTCTCTTTATCCCTGGTTTCTTCAATTAATTTTTGAATTATCCCCTGGTCTTTGATTTCTTTTAAAACTTCTAAAGAGGTTTCCTTAGATACTCCTAGTTCCTTTTCATCCCAGTATATATTATATAGCTTCTCAGTAATCCTAGTTCTCAATTCAGGCGATACGGATAAACTTTCAGCTAAGCATTTACCTGCAAAAAAGTGGTTGTTATGAAATATGTCCTCTTTCTCATCAAGGATTTTATTTAAAAGATTGTTAGTATTTTTCATCCCGCAGTAGAGCAGGGTAACTTCAAACCAGAATTTATCATTCTTTCTACTTATCAAGAAATCCTCTAGACCACTATCTAATATATGTCTTGCAGTTAAAAACTCCTGAAAGGTTAGATGGCTAAAACCAAAGTGGTCAATTCTGGTCTCAACTAAAACCCCGCACCTTTCCTTTATATTATCAAAAAAATCACCAGCCTTCTCCTTAGATACCCCAATTTTAGGAAGTTCATTTTCTAACAACTCAAGAAATTTATCCCTTTTCTCCTCCCTTAATCCATTCTGATGCAGATAGAAAGCTAAAGGTTGCAAAACAGTCCTTTTCTGACGTGGCTGGAGTTCTCCAGCAAGCCCCTTAGCTGTATCCCAGTAACCAAGGAGTACATCACAGCACTCCTCATAAAGCTCCACCCTTCTTTTGGGCAGAGCGGCTCTATATCGATGGACTATAGACACAATCGTGAGTAAAAGAGGATTAACAGTTAGTACCTCTATCTTTGGATT
>JAOUFL010000243.1 GCA_029858245.1 Candidatus Zixiibacteriota bacterium | reverse complement strand
CATAAGAAGAGCTAACACCGCCAAAATAAAAACACCCCATTTGCTCATAATACCTCCTATTTCAGATTGGTTTTCAATATAAGATATAAAATCATTATTAAGATTATCAAGGAACTTCTTGCATTAAAAATTAGCCAACCCTATTATAGCAATATTTAGTAGCACCAGGTCCACCATGCCCGGGATCTATACAGACTATTTGTTGGGCAAAAGAATTAATACTCAAAAATAATAACCCCCCAAAAACTAACTCGACGATTAACTTATTGGCCTTCATTTATCACCCCTCCTAAATGAAAGTTTATTTTAATCTCATAATAAATACTTCCCACTTCGGGTCTCCTGTCCAATAAGCAATTTTGCTTCCATCAGGAGACCAAACCGGGTCAAATTCAATCTCATCTGGAGTATCCGTAATTTGAATTTTACCACTACCGTCCACATTTATTAGGTATATCTCAGAAGCAAGAATATAATGACCATCTTCCTCAGTGTCGAAATATGCAATTTTTTTGCTGTCTGGTGACCAGTTGCCCATTCTGCCTTTACTCAAAATTATCCCTCTTCCCAGATTAGCCATTTCCTTACCTGTAGTATCAAATACAATGATATTATTTCGGGAGTCATTTCCCATGAATTTGAGACCATCTGGTGCAAGCTGGACAAACCTATATTCCCTATCAGTTATTTTCTTCTTCCCACTCCTATCCGCACTTACTAACCATACCCCTTTTTCACCTTTAACTAGTTGAATACTCATCAGTTCTAGAATCATCTGTTTTCCGGTTTCTGACGGCTTTTGCATTCCCTCTCTAATTACCTTGAAAACAGGGTCTCTTTTGACATCATATGGATGTTCATAATATCCCACCGTTCCATCTTTTAACACAATAAACTGACTGAACTTATCAGGAAATGGATCTTCAAACGAGGGGTGGGTTTCTCTAATTGTTTCTATTCCACCGTCTAAATTTGCTTTTTTTATTCGCGCTGATAAGGTCTGTCTACCCTCTATCCTGCCATATTCCAATTCACGAACCACTAACTCACTGTCACTCAGCCATTCATAATTCTTAGGACTAAGTGGACCAATTTCTATTATTTCTCCTTTCCCGGATGAGTCTGTTACACAAATCCCTCCTGCACAAAGAAAGGCAAGTCTAGTCCCATCCGGAGACCATTTAGGAGAACTGCCGTTGCCAATTAAAATAGTTTCGAACTCTGTTTTGGTCACTTCTGCTGTCTGCTGCCCGGATATCACTATATAGCTTAAGGTTGTAAGAAGAGCTAACACCGCCAAAATGATAATACCCCATTTGCTCATAATACCTCCTATACTGGATTGATTTTCAATATATATAAGAAAAGAAACGATTTAATGTTTATCAAGGAAATTTTTTGAATCAAGACAAAGCCAGTCATTTCCAAAACATTTCTCGTTTCCTTATAAAAACCTCCAAAAAATCTCAATTCCCCTTGACAAACACCAATTTACTCCTATTTTATATCCTACCATATTTTGTGGTATTTTATTTTTTGTGACAAACAGCTTTTAGATTTTGTGCTTGTGAGTGAATCCGTAGGAATGACAAGACTTATAGTAGGATTAGGCAACCCCGGCAAGACCTATCAGAAAACCCGACATAACCTGGGATTCAGGGTAGTTGATCTTTTAAGTGAAAAACACAAAAAAGGGTTCAAAGGAGGAAAGGGAAAATACTTTTATTCCCGCATAGAAATCGAAGATAAAGAGGTCATTTTATTAAAACCTCAAACTTACATGAACCAGAGCGGCCAGGCGGTTTTGGATTCCCTGAACTTTTTCAACTTGACTCCGCCTGAGATTTTTATTATATGTGATGACGTAAATCTACCCTTAGGCAGATTGCGTATAAGGGAAAAAGGCAGCGATGGAGGACACAAGGGCTTAGGCTCGGTTATATATCATCTTTATACCGAGGAATTTCCTCGATTGAGATTGGGCATAGGTCCTCTGCCGGACGGTATGGAACTGGAGGATTTTGTACTGAAGAAGTTCAAAAAAGAGGAGGGGGAAAAAGTAGAGGAGATGGTGCAAAAGGGAGTTCTGGCAACCGAGTGTTTGATAGATTTTGGAATAGAAGAGTGCATGAACGAATTCAACCAGTAATGAGTTTCAGGAGGTGAAATTTGAGAAGATACGAGACGGTATTCATATTAGATCCAGGCTTGGATGATGCCGCCTGCGATAAGGAGATAATCAAAGTCGAGGAGCTTCTAGAAAAACATAAAGGCAAACTCCTTAAGACGGATCGCTGGGGTTTGCGAAGACTCTCCTACCGCATTAAGAAGAAAACCGAAGGCTATTATGTCTTAATCCAGTTTGAGGCTACTTCAGATTTGGTCAGGGAACTGGAAAGACATTTCAAGCTGAATGAATTCTGTTTGAGGTCTTTAATCGTGCAGAAGGAGAACGAAAAGTCTGCTGAAAAAGATATGAAATCGGCAAGTGCCGAAGAGAATAAAGATATGGTAGAAGCATAGGATATCTGTAAAAAATAAGGAGGTGCTCGATGGGCAATACCAGGCTGCCCCATCTGAACAAAGTTTTTATAATAGGAAACTTGACTAAAGATCCGGAACTCAGATACACAAATACCGGAGTGCCGGTGACTAATTTCAGAATTGCCTCCAATAAGAAATACAAAGACACTGTAGGCTTAAACAAGGAGGAGGTCTGTTTTATAGGGGTAGTAGCTTGGCAGAAACTGGCTGAAAGCTGTTGCAAATTCTTAAAGAAAGGCAGTGCCGTGTTAGTGGAGGGAGAGTTAAGAAGCAGGTTTAAAGAAAACGAGGATGGGAGTAAAAGAAATCTGATAGAGATCCGTGCTTTCCAGGTGCAGTTCCTGGACAGGAAAGCCGAGATGGTGCCGGTGCTGGATGATAACCTGTATGACGATTTAAAATTCACCGAAGGAGAAAACCTCTCCGAGCTGGGAAAATCGATTGAGAAC
>JAOUFL010000040.1 GCA_029858245.1 Candidatus Zixiibacteriota bacterium | reverse complement strand
GCCCATAGAGAATTCCTTGATCCCGGCGACCACTCCGTGCAAAACCAGAACATTAAATTTTACTTCCTTATCATGTGTAATCTTTTCCAGTTCGGACTGGAATGTAGATGCAGAAAGGCAGTGTGGAACTGCATGCACACAAATATCTTTTACCTTTATTTTCTCATACCTGTCCTGATAAACTAACGACAGTCCCGGAAAAACTTCAAATATGGAAAAGATAGAGCCAACCCCTCTCTGTTTTGGGGTATCATGGTTTCCGGAGATTATTACTGCCGGGATACCCGCCGAGGTCAGGCGTAACAACTGCCGGATAGCCAGGTTTATTATGCGGTTATTCGGACGAACTGAATTAAACAGATCACCGGAATGAATCACCAGGTCCGGTTTAAGCTCCATGATTTTGTCCAGTGAGTACACAAACGAGTTACAGATATCTTCCTCTCTCTGATTAACGCCCGAAGAAGAAACCCTCCGGCTGAATCCCGCTGCTCCTAAATGTGTATCTGAGAGATGTGCTATTCTCATATCCTATATGCCCTAATTCGATCGCAAATATAATAATAGCCCGGCAAAACAATGACAAGAGAAATTAATCAATTGATAAAGCAGTTCAGCAGATTTATAAAGAAGGTTATACTTGAGTGCTAAACATCTCTATACCGGAGGACGTTTTGATTTGATCTTTAACGAGATTCAGGGGAAGAAATATCGAAAAAGCTGTTCCTTTCCCCGGCTCGCTTTTTACTTCGATTTTTCCCTTATGCAGGTCGATTATCTTTTTTACCATGCTCAGACCTAAACCGATCCCCTTCTCTTTTGTCGTATAAAAGGGATTAAATATATTACCTAAATTCTCTTCAGGAATACCGCCGCCGTTATCCTGAATAACCACCTGAATAAAATTATTCCCTTCCCTTTCTATATTTTCCAGTTTTACCTGTATCTCCCCATCATTCTCGACTGATTCCAGTGAGTTCATAAACAGATTATGAAAAACCTGTCTTAAGAGAAGCGGGTCACCTGTATAATGAGAAATTTTTGCTTCTTCCTTAAAGTAAAACTTGAAGTCTGGTCTTCTCTCCTCGGCAGTTTTTATGCAATCCCGGATTAAATCCGAGAGGTTAAATCTCATCAACTTCACCTCTAAGGTTTTTGAAAAATCCAGGAAGCGCTTAAGAAGATTTTCCAGAGAGAGCGCTTCGTCCATTATACTCTCGACAACAGCATATAATGCCTTATCCTGCTTGATCCCTTTTTTCAGCATTTTGGAATATCCTAAAAGGGCGCCCATAGAATTCCTTAACTCGTGAGCCAGCCCTGCGGAGATCTCACCTACAGAAGCCATCCTTTGTTTAAAAGCGACTTCTTGCTGGATTTTCTTCAACTCGGTTAAGTCAGTGAGAACCACTACCAGACCGATTATGTTTTCGCTTTCATCTCTCAGGAGTGTATTATTAATCATCAAATATCTTTTTCCGCCTTTTCCCCCTTTTATCTCAATCTCTGATTCTGTTGACACTTTATTACTGGATACCACTTCGTCCAGTATCATGGAAATTGATGACTTCTCCCCTAATATTTCCCGGTAATGCCTATTCAAATTTAACTTGATGGAAGAGCCAAGCAGTTTCTGTGCTGCCTGGTTAAATCCGGTTATCTGCCCCTGATTATCACAGATAATAACACCATTATTTATGCTTCTGAGTATGTATTCATTATGCTTTTCCAGATTCTTTGCCCTTATATCAGTTTGATTATACAGCTCCTTTAATATTCTCTCTTTTTCTTTGAGTTCCGCAATCACCTTTTGAAATATCTCGACTACTGTTTCCACATTCTCCTGTTCAGCCAGAGGTGATAGAATTTTCTCCTCTCTGGCTTTGGCTTTCATTCTCCGGTAGGGGGATAAAATATTTTTCAGCAGAAGAAATAAAATAAGCATTATTCCCAAAATTCCCGTAGCCCTGATCCAGCCCTCATATTCCGTTATCCGCTCTATCCAGCCAAGAGAGGTAACCTCCTTTTCTACACGGACAAAAAGCTGGCTCGAAGTATTTTTGTCCCTGAAGAAATAGAAGTAGCTTTGATAAAGCTGCTTATCCTTACCCGGGTATATTTCAGAGAAAAAGCTTTTACCTGAAAGCAATAGTGCTTTGAATTGTGTGGATGGTAAAAATGAAGACAAGTGCTCATCCTTATCTGTCCGGTCAGCAGACGAGTATAGAATTTCTCCTTTTTGATTTAAAATCTCAACTTTCTTTAGTCCCCATCTCAGGTTGAGAGTTTTGAATTCATAGTCCTTTTCCGTTTCACTGAAGCTTTTTTGCCAGAGCAAACTAACAGAATAGGACATTCCCTGTAAGCTGTCCAGATGTTCTTTTCTCCAGTTGTTTCTGGAAAGGTTTAAAAGATATGCGATGCCGAAATTGATTAAAACGAAAAAAAGAATTAATAATAAAAGAGATAGTCTTATTTCCGATTCGTAATCAATCTTAAGGAATTTTCTCATAGCCTCTCACTGGTTATTCTAATCCATAACTTTTATCGGCATTAAGAGAAAAAGGATTTATATAAACGGGAGGGAGTCAAGGGACAATTACATCCTGCTGAACAAATTAAGATAAGATTTAATCAGCTGGGGACCGAAGAAAACCGCCAGTAAGGTAGCTATTGCCAGAAAGGGCCCAAAGGGAATAAGCCTTTTTTCTCTTAAGCTTTTGGAGAAGAGCAGAATAATTATTCCGGAAATTGCACCTATAAAAGAAGCCAGGAAGAAAACCAGCAAAACTTTTTGCCATCCCAGAAAAGCTCCCAGCATAGCAGCTAACTTTATATCCCCGCCCCCCATGCTCTCTTTTTTGAAGACCTTATCACCTATTATGGCAATTAAATACAATACCCCGCCACCCGTTAGAAGACCGATAAGCGCCTGGAGAAAGGCAGGTGAATTCGTCAAAAGAGAAAATCCCAGTCCGGCCATCATACCCGGGAGGGTAATAATGTCCGGAATTATCCGAAATTTTAAATCGATGAAGAAGATGGTAATAAGGGCAGAGAATAAGAATATATGCGAAGCTAACAACCAGCTTAAACCGTATAAAAGATAAAGGGAGATAAAGGCTAATCCGCTTATGAACTCCACCGCAGGATAAATAAAAGATATCTTCTCCCTGCAGTTCCTGCACCTGCCTTTTAAAAAGATGTAACTGAACAGGGGGATATTGTCATACGGTTTGATCCTTTTACCGCATTTAGGGCAGAAGGAAGATGGAAAGACAATTGATTTTCTTAAAGGGATTCGATAGATACAGACATTTAAAAAACTGCCCGCGGCAAGTCCCAGGATGAAGATAAATATTCCGATTAAAGTATACATATCACCTTTATCGGAAACAAAATGATTTTGTCTACTTTCTACAAAATTTCAGCGTATTCTTAACCTGCTCGCAGACATAAAGAACGTCCTTTTCACTCATGCGGGTATGAAGAGGCAGGGTTACCTCTCTTTTTCCTATCTCCTCACTGACTGGCAGAGAGCCTGATTTCCGGGGGTAATTTTTGCGGTAATAGGAGAGCTGGTGAACTGGCAGGTAATGAATGCTGGTTTGAATTTTTTTCTCTTTGAGCTTTTGCATGAAAGCTTTCCGGCTGATTTTGTCATTTAAGATAACGGGAAAAAGATGATAACTTGAATCACGGGGATAATCGAGGAAGGGAATGAACAGTCCCTCCACCTTTTTTAAATTCTGTACATAGACCTGATAAAGCCTTTTTCTTTTCCGGTTATTAGGAATAAGCTTTTTTAACTGCTCTAATCCCAGCACGGCACTTACCTCTGTCATGCGGTAATTATACCCCAGTTCTACCACGTCATAGCCGAAAGAGACAGCCTTAAACCTCTCCCAGGTCGGGCTGGTCATCCCGTGTGACCTGAGCAATCTGATACGGCGGGCTAATTTTTCATTATTCGTAACCGCCATCCCCCCTTCTCCGGTAGCTAAATTTTTATTGGAGAAGAAACTAAAACACCCGACATCCCCGAACGTTCCTGCAATTTTCATCCTGTATTTTGTTCCGATGGCATGTGCGGAATCCTCTATTATGAAAAGACCGAACTTTCTTGCCAATTTTTTAAGTTTATCTATATCTGCCAGAAATCCAGCATAGTGAACTACAATTATCCCCCTGGTTTTCGAGCTGATTTTTCGCTCCAGATCATCAACTGAAATATTGAAATCGTTTAAACTGGTAGAATCTACAAAAACCGGCTTTGCCCCGCAGTATAATACAGCATTGGTACTGGCGACAAAGGTCAGGGAGGGAACGAGCACTTCTTCTCCCGGTTTGAGATTCAAAGCCCGCAGGGCTAAATGAAGAGCCGCCGTCCCGCTGGATAAGGCAACCGCATATTTTGCTTTTGCAAATTTACTCATCTTCTGCTCAAGCTCTTCTACTTTCTCTCCCATGGTAAGCCACCTTTTCCGGAGAACTCTTGAGACGGCAGTGATTTCTCTCTGGTTATAGTCCAGATCAAACAGGGGAATTTTCCACTTCATTTTTTTAAATTATGTTAAGGTATTGCAATTGCGATTTAAAAAATTTTTCTCTTGAGCTTATCAAATTCCTCAATCGCCTTTATGTAATCCTCAGGTCTGCCTATATCCAGCCAGAAATCATCCGAAGGATAAACCAAAACTTTTTCCTTTCTTTCGAGCAGAAGATTCATCAATTCGGGGAAGTCGAGCTTTTTATTCCAGGGGATGTATTTCAGAATTCGAGGTTCGAATACATATACCCCCATGCTTACCTGATAAGGGATTCTGGGTTTTTCCCGATAGCGGGTCAATTCATAATTTTTATTGTATTCCAGAACACCGTAATCCGTCTCGATCTCTCTTCTTTTCACCGCAATGGTGGCGATCGGTTTGGTGGAGAGGTGATAGTTAATTAGCTTCCTATAGTTCAATGTAGTTAAAAGGTCGCCGTTCATCACCATAAAGGTTTTTTTGAGTCCGGGGATAAGAGTCAGCGGCCCCATTGTGCCCAGGGATTTTTCCTCATAACTGTACTTTACCCTGATACCAAATTTTCTCCCGTCTCCAAAAAATGTCTGGATCAGATTTCCCAGATAACCCACCGCTATGGTCACATCTTTTAATTTATATTTTTTAAGCTGTCTTATAATAACCTCCAGAATGGGGATTTCTCCAACGGGCATTAAAGGCTTGGGTAGAACTACTGTATAGGGATTAAGCCTTCTCCCCTGCCCTCCGGCTAAGATTATTACCTTCTCAACAGTTTGGGATTTAGACATCATCAGATATTATAGATTTCCTTCTTATATCTCCAGAAGTTTTCCTTCATCCATTTAATCGTTTTCTCTATCCCCTTTTCGAGGCTGACTTTTGGAGTCCAGTGGATTAACTTTTTTGCTCTGGAGATATTCGCCACCAATCTCTCCACTTCGCTTTTCTCCGGCCTGATCCTCTTCTTCTCCGATTCTACCCTTAGGGATTTGCCTAATTTCCGAACGATTAGACTCTTCAAATCCGAAATTGAAACCTCTTTACCGGTACCCAGGTTCACAACTTCTCCAACTGTTTTCTCCGACTGTGCGAATTGAATAAATCCTTTGACTGCATCCTCGACATAGGTCAAATCCCTGGTGGGAAAAAGCGATCCCAGCTTAATACTTTTACCCTGTAATCCCTGGATGATCATATTGGGAATAACTGCCCTGGCTGACTGTCTGGGTCCGTAGATGTTAAAGGGACGGACTATCCCCACCGGCAGGCTGAATGACCGGTAAAAGCTTAAAGTTATCTGGTCTGCGCTGGCTTTGCTGGCGGCATAGGGAGACTGGGGATTCAGGGGATGTTTCTCATCCATAGGCACGTACTTTGCAGTTCCGTATACCTCAGAGGTAGAGGTATGAACGTATTTCTCTATATTGGCATCCAGAGATGCTAAAAGCAGGTTGGTGCTTCCCGAGATGTTGGTCTCGATTACGTCTTTCGGATTTACGTAGGAATAAGGAATTCCTATCAATGCTGCCAGATGAAATACCACCTCCCGGTCCTTTACCATCCATCTCAAGCCATCCCCGTCCCGTAAATCTCCGGTTACGACCTCTACTTCCTTCAGGATTTTTTTATCCAGACACTCTAACATCCCCCAGTCATTTCTGGAATTATAATGAGCCAGTGCCCTGACCCTGGCTCCGAGTTTAACCAGAGCTTCAACCAGGTGACTCCCCACAAAGCCACCCGCTCCGCTGACGAGTACTTTCTTCCCTTTTAAATTCACTGCTGCTCCACAAAGAGATTTGTTACATATGATATAAAAATGTAAATCATTTTTCAAGTTAAATATTAATTTTTATAGCAGATAGGGGTGCCGGGGCAGTTCAACGATTCGACAGGCTCATCTTGCTGATAATTCGAAGTTATGTGCCAGACAGGTCCCCTGACCTGGCTGGATTTAAACCTGTCGGGTCAGGGGACCCGACAGGCACAATGGTATAGAATGTTGAAAAATTCAAGTATCTGTCATTGCGAGCGAAGTGAAGCAATCTGTCTCCATATGGTCAAGGGTCAGAGATTGCTTCGTCGTCCGCCTCTGGCGAGACTCCTCGCAATGACACCAGATATTTTTTTAACCTGCTTTAAAGGTTTGTACTCCAGAAGACTAAATCGGAGTATAAAGCTTTAGCTTTATTATTTTATTGATTAAATGTGCGGGAATTAAGTATGAGTGATTTTACAAGGTTGCGCTGTTGGCGTCGTTAATAGTACAGACTATATCACCGGTTTCGTCAACTGTCCAGGTATCTATTACCTCATCATCATCCAGATTCGCAGTGGCAGTAGCGGTAAAATGAATCGCATCCGTCACGGTTATTAGGTAATTATACTTGGCTGACTCCATAGTCTCAACCCCTAAGGTAGGTATAGAGCCAGTATTAGGACCCATCGATTCCCCGTTACAGCAGTAAGTGTCGTGCTCCTGTCTATAAGCTCTCTGCATCACGTAAATCTGCTTCAGTATTTGCTTGGCTTCCGATTGTTTAGACTTGGTGGTGGCTTTCATAAATCTGGGAATGGCCATAGAGGATACTATACCTATAATCACTACAACTATCATCAATTCTATCAGGGTAAATCCTTTTTGTCTGTTTTGGTAGCGAGCCATATCCAGTCTTTTGTCTTCAGGTTTTATTATGGTTAGCCCGGTTCCGAATCTCTCGGTGCCGGGCTAACCTGTTTTTCCTGCCTTCTCTACTTAGCTTGCGGCATCATCGCTGGTGCATAAGAGAACACCATCCTGGTCAATTGTCCAGGTATCCGGCGTCGGATCATCATCTAAACCCGGGTCGGGTACATTAGCCGTAGCAGTAAAATGGGTTAAATCCGGCACAGTTATAAGGTAATTATACTTGGCTGTAGCCATAGTCTCAACCCCTAAGGTGGCTATGGAGCCCACTCCAGGGCCCATTGATTCTCCATTACAGCAGTAGATATCATGCTCCTGTCTGTAAGCTCTCTGCATCACGTAAATCTGCTTCAGTATCTGCTTTGCCTCGGACTGCTTTGACTTGGTGGTAGCCCGCATAAATCTGGGAATAGCCAGGGCTGCCAGAATACCTATAATGACCACCACGATCATTAACTCGATCAGGGTGAAACCCTTCTGTCCTTTTCTCATCTTACTCAGCATCTTTTCTCACCCCCTCTCCTCTTTTTAATGTTAAAGTATTTACTTTTCATCTTTCCCTCTTTTTCACCAGAGATTATGGCAAAGAATGTGCCCGCCAAAAATAATATTTTACAAGTCCTTTAAACTAAAACCCTTATTCAATAATAAACTGACGTATGCATAACTTCACCAATTCAAAGAGAAGGCAAATAGCTTAAATCTTTGCGAATTGCAAGACCTTCGGGATGTTCAATTTTTTGCCAGCTGGATTCTGTTCTGCAATCTTTTTACCCTCCATTGCAGTTCGGGACTCACAGGATCCTGTTCTAATGCCATGGAGTAATTTCTCAAAGCTTCCTTTAGCAATCCTTTTTGCTCGAAGAAAAGACCCCAGCGATAGGTTATTAACAAAAACATCTTCTGGGCATCGAAATCGTTTTGAAAAGATTTTTTATCTTTTAAAGCAAAATATTCCCTTTCGAACTCCCCCTGTTCTGTAAGTATTTTCCCCGGCAAATCAGGATATACTCTTTTCTCCATTTTATGTAGATATCCTGCAGGTAAAAGGAAATCGACCAGGTCCGTATCCCTTTCCGTAAATTCGATATAGATTGGGATATTATTATTTAATCCTCTACTGGTCATAGTCAAAAATAAATCCTCACCCATCAACCCTTCAGGAACCTCTTTGAATAGTCGGGGATAATTTCTTCTTTCCTGCAGACAGTTCCATTTAGTTCGCAGTAAACCCCTATCTAAAACGGCTACATCTTCTCTGTATCCCTCTGCATACTTTAAAGCACAGAGAATAAAGTAAAGGTTGGTATTATCAATAAATAAAACTGAATTTTCTCTTACCTGAGAAAGTACCTCTTTTCCATAATTATATGCGATGTCGTTTTTAGCCAGGCTGGTTAAATCATAAAATGTCAAAAATGGCGATAGCGAGATTAAGAAGAAGAAAATTGAGAATGTCGATATAAGACCTTTTTTAAAAGCCGGACTTAACTCCCGCTGCTTTATCCAATTCATTATCGCTTTTAGAATCTGGAAAACCCCAATACCGAAAAACAGACCGATCGAAAAAATAGTAGGAAGTATGTATCCTGGAAAAGCAGAGCTGCCAGAAATGATTTCCGAAGGAAGGATGATTATGGTGGAAGAATTGCTAAAGATAAGTATCATGAAAAATATAAATAGTCTGAAATCCCTTCTAAGTAAAAAGAATAATCCCACCATGCTTATTAAGAATGGCACTAAAGTAAACTGAGAATATATCATAAGCCAGACATCTTTAGCCCTTTCCCACAGCGGATAACCCGGGGCAAATCCTATCTGGTTAAAAGATTTAAAAACCGAGGCTGTAGATATGATACTTTCCGGTGTAACCGGATTTCCCCAGTTCATAGCCGGGGAGTTAACTGCCCTTAAAGGCAGATAGAGATAAACACTGCAACCCAGAAGAAATAGCAGAGTAAAGGCAATGAGGTTTTTTAGCTTGACAAAATTTCGAAAATCGTAACTGACAACCAGGAATATGAAAGCCGGCAGCACAGAAAGCAGGGTAACGTTGTGATTCCCCATTCCCAGTCCGAAAACGAAAAAGAAAAGGTAAGCCCCGCTGTAGTTACGCTGATTTACATATCCGTTCCTGTTCATTCCAGTGCTGGATAAAAAATGCAGGCTGCAAGCAAACAAAAGCACGAATATCAATCCGTTTAAAGAATAAACCTCTGCTCTCACCCCCTGAATCCAGAAGGCATAATTCAATCCTGTCACCAGGACTAAAATGATAGAGGAGAATAAGATTAGTTTCTGATATCCCGCCAATTCCGGGAAAAATATTCTTATGAATTTTATGAATAAGGTAAAGAAGATAGCCAGGCTTAAAGCCGAGAATAAGCCGGACAGTAAATTGAGCTTATAGGCTAAAGAGTAAAATGGTAGAAATGAAAATATCTTGCCTATCAGTATATAAAGCGGGAAGCCGGGTGGGTGAGGTATCCCTGAGGTGCTGACTGCTGCTACGAACTCTGCGCTATCCCACCAGAATATACCGGTACAGCAGGTTTTCCAGTAAACTACAAGAAAAATCCCGAATATGAGCAGAGCCCATATGCGGGATTTGTTTCCAAATATGTTTTTCATTTCTCTTTAAGATTATATCTTTCGATCTTGCGATAGAGAGTAGAGGTATCTATGCCCAGGATTTGAGACGCTTTGCTTTTCTGCCAGCCGGTCTGGTTCAAAACCCAGAAAATATATGCCTTCTCAATCGATTCCAGACCGGGCAGCTCCGGCTGAGCCGGCTGAACCAGTCCCAGAGGTTTATTCTGCAGGATATTTTCTGGCAGTGTATTTTGATTTATCAGTTCCCCTGTAGTCAGGAGAACTGCCCTTTCAATTATATTCTCAAGTTCCCTGACATTTCCAGGCCAGGAATAGTCAATCAGGCTTTGCATGGATTCCGGTGCAATCCCTTTTTCCTCAACCATCATTTTCTCGCAGTATTTCTTGATAAAATATCTGATCAAAAGCTCAATATCGCTTTTTCTCTCTCTTAACGGTTGTATCTGAACGGGGATGACGTTCAGCCGATAATAAAGATCGGATCTGAAATTTCCCAATTTGACCTCTTCCTCTAAATTGGAATTTGTTGCCGCGATAAGCCTGACATCAACTTCTACTGGTTTAGTGCCTCCTACCGGGGTGAACTGCTGTTCGTCCAGAACCCTTAAAAGCTTTACCTGAATGGCGGGAGGAGTCATCCCTATCTCGTCCATGAAGAAGGTTCCCCGGTTAGCTACCTGAAATAAACCCTCTTTATCCCTTAACGCACCGGTAAAAGACCCTTTTACGTGCCCAAAAACCTCGCTTTCCAGAAGAGTCTCCGGTAAGGCTGCACAGTTTATGGTGATAAAAGGCTGGTCTGCTCTGCGGCTTAGCTGGTGAATGGCCTTGGCTACCAGCTCTTTACCCGTGCCGCTTTCTCCCTGAATCAGAACCGTGCTGTCGGTATCTGCCACTCTTTCGATCAATTTCTTCAGTTGAATCATCTCTGGAGAGCTGCCGATTAGATTGTCCAGACCAAACTCTTTTTTCAGTTGTTTTTTTAGTTTGATATTCTCCTCGGTAATTTTTCTCTGTTCCAGGGATTTCTTTATGGCGAACTTGATCTCATCTACTTTAAAAGGCTTGGTGATGTAATCAAAGGCGCCCTTTTTCAAGGCTTCGATAGCCGTGTCAACTGAAGCGTAGGCGGTCATAACGATGAAGTTTATATCCGGCTGGATGTTTTTTGCGCGTGACAAAAGCTCCAGACCATTCATCTCCGGCATCATCAGATCGGCGATTACCAGATCATAATCTTTTTTGTTTTTTATCTCCTCTAAAGCCTCTTTGCTGCTTACCGTGGAGCTGACGTCATATCCCTCTTTCTGCAGCATAATCTGCATAAAGCGGCACATGCTCTCTTCGTCGTCGATAACCATTATCTTAGGTTTTTCCATGCTTTTCCTCTTGATTTTTTAATAAATATTTTGACTTTAGACTGCAGCCTTCAGACTTTAGCCTGTCTATACTTTATCGGCAGAATGGGGGTTATCTTCATTTATGCAAACAAAAGACATAATCCTAAAAATCATAATTTTCCTCAAATTTATGCTTGACAAAGTCATTAAAAATGTTATTTAATATTTAGATTCAAAATCGATTATAGGGTTAGATAAAAATCCTTAGGGGGATTAAAATGCTTATTAAATTATTTATCAAAGACCTGAGAGAATCAATATTTATGCAAAATATTTTTCATATAAAAAAATACCTCCTAAAGGAGGTGTAAGATGCTCTCAATCAAAATTCTTCTAAAGATAGGGGGCTTTATAATGGGTATTTTGATTTGTTCCACGATTTTTGCACAGACTAATTATTATTACTATGGTTCAGAAATGTTAAAGCGATAACTAAAGAGGTTAAGATGAAAAATAAAATACTTTTGAGTATTATTCTCCTGATAATTTTAACCGTTCTCATTTCCTTTTACAACTGCACCAAGAAATCAACCAGATTTTACTATCATAGTGACCAGTATTTGTATGCCAGTGATATTGGTAGCTCAGAGAGGAAGCAGATTTATGTTTTCTCAACACTAACTGATTCATTAGTTGATTCCATTTATCTCGGACCAGATCTCGAAGCTACCGCACTGGGGCTATCACCAGATAAAAGGAATCTGTATGCCAGGTGTGAACGTATTCTAAGCGATACCTCAAGGGAGTATCTGGGTTGTGAGATTGACACACGAACCAAAAGGCTTAAATATATTGGACCTAATAGTTTTCCTATAATCTCACCAGACGGGAAATATCTATTTGGGTCAATTGGTAATCAATTCACAATCTTTGATGCATATAACCATACAGTAGTATATCAGGATAGCATCCTCTTCTGGCCTTTTTGTTTTGACAAAAAAGCTCTTTTAGCCTATGGTATAAGATTAGGAGGAAAGGATGCAGAAAAAATCAGGATATTCAATTATAAAACCATGTGCTGGGCTGATACATTCACTATTCATATGAGTGATGGCAGACCTCTTTGGGCTGGTCATGCTGTCCTTTCACCTAATGGAAATATTCTGTATCTTCTCACTAGCCCCGATTATATGGAGCTTTACTTCTCAGTATATGATTTGAAACAAGATAGCCTTTTAGCCAATTTTATAGTAAACACAACCGGTCAATTAGCCATTAAACCAGATGGAAATGCCGTTTATATCACAGACCCAGGGCATGGGCCTAATTGTATGTGGTTTGGCGAACCTCCACCTACTGGTTTTCTTGGTGTTTTTGATACGAGAACTAATACCCCCCTGCCTGGTATCTATCTTGACTCACTGGCTGATT
>JAOUFL010000039.1 GCA_029858245.1 Candidatus Zixiibacteriota bacterium | reverse complement strand
ATAGTATTTGCCCCTATATAAGCAGGACCTTCAATCCGGGCAGGTGATTGAATAGCTGTATCTTCTCCAATATAAATAGGACCATCCCGTGCATCTAATACCACAAATGCTTCTATTCGGCTATTTTTACCTATATAAACCTGCTGCGGATTATATATCTTAATAGAAGATTCAACCTCTTCTCTGAAATTCCTTTTCTTCACCTGAACCGAGTGGGTAAAATCATTTTTAATCTCCATCGCATTTAATTCTATTAGATCCCAGAGAAAATTTAAAATGTTTACCTTTTTCTTTACCGGTTTAATCTTTCTGCAAATCGAAATAATTTTCTCCTTTTTATACAAACTTTTAAGTTCATCCTCATATCTATTGAAATCTTCGCCTTTTAAGCTGATAGCCAGAAGGGTATCGCCATTTCTTATAAGCTTTATCCTTTCGGAGAAATTTATTTTATGCTGAAATTTGTCATCTGCCAATATACGTCCGTTAAGAAAAAGTAGCTGATCTTCCTTTTTTATATTAAATCTATTTACCCTGAGCAGACTTTTTCTACTCAAAACATCAGCCAGATAACCCCTGCATAAAAGAACAACTTCAGCTTCAGGATAAAGTCGAATCAGCTTATCCCTTACTTTTCGTATCCCGCATAGAAGTTCATACACAGGTCGGTTATAAGTTAAGGGATAAAAGTTCTCAAATTTATCATCCTCAAAAATGAACAGTTTTCTAATCATGATATCTCCCCTGTTCTGCTATATCGACAATTTCCTGAAAGAGTTCGCATTTTTGCCACAAATTGCAAATTACTTACTTTTGATATATATCTCACTTGATAAAAGCCATGCCCCTTAACCTTTTAACCCTCTCTTCAGTAGGAGGATGGGTTGAAAATAAAGCATTTAATTTACCTCTGTAATCCAGTAACGGATTAACGATATAAAGATGGGCAGTTGCTTTATTGGCTACTTCTAAAGGCTCGGTATCTTTTGAGATTTTCACTAAGGCAGAAGCCAGACCTTCTGGATAACGGGTAAGAAGTGCCCCTGAGGCATCAGCCAGATATTCCTTCTGCCTGGAAATGGCGAGTTGAAGAAGCTTTGCTATTAAAGGAGCTAAAATCGCTAAGAGCAGAGCCAAAAGGATAATAATCGCATTTCCTCCACCTTTTCTATCCCTTCTTCCTCTGCCATAGAAAAAACTCCTGCCCATCCAGTCAGAAATTAAAGCCACCGTCCCGACTAAAACCACTACTAAAGTAGCATAACGTATATCATAATTTTTAATATGCGACATCTCATGAGCAATTACTCCTTCTAATTCCAGACGATTCATCTTCTGCAAAAGCCCGCTGGTAACAGCAATAGCAGAATTCTTTGGATCCCTGCCAGTAGCAAAGGCATTAGGAGCAGTATCATCTATTATGTAAGCTTTGGGCTTCGGAATACCGGCTGCTATAGCCAATCCCTCAACTACATTATAAAGATAAGGATTCTCCTTGGGATCAACCGGTTTAGCCTGGCTGATTCCCAGTACCATTTTATCACCATAAAAAAAAGTAGTAGCTGAGATAATCAGGGCAATCACAAGAGCGATAATAATACCTGCCTCGCCCGAATGATAATATTCCCCGAAAACCCAGCCTAAGAGAAGGAAGAAAGCTATAAACATAAATAGTAGTAAAAAGCTTTTCCATTTATTCTCTGCTATCTGCTCGTATATCATACAAGTTTAATAGTCTTAAAGCAAAAAATTGTTTTCTGAGTTTATTCGGTAGCACAGACATTTTGTCGGTTATAGGCAGGCAAGATGCTTGACCTACCAGTTATATTTTCTATATTCTGACTTTAGCCTATTTGAAATCCACCTTTGGTACTTCTCTTTTGGCTGCCTCCTCTATTTCGAAATAGTCTCTGGGTTTGAAGTTAAACAAATTAGCGACGATATTAGATGGGAAAACCTGCTGAGCATTGTTAAAGGACAGGATGGTATCATTATAGAACTGTCTGGCATAGGCGATCTTGCTTTCGATGCCGGCTAATTCCTCCTGAAGCATCAGGAAATTCTGATTAGCTTTTAAATCAGGGTAATTTTCAGCTACAGCAAAAAGGGTTTTTAGAGCAGAGGTAAGCATTCCGTTCGCTTCCTCTTTTTCTTTAACCGAGCTTGCCTGAGCCCATTGGGTTCGGGCTTTGGTAACTGCCTCGAATACTCCTCTCTCGTGAGCTGCATAACCCTTTACCGTTTCTACTAAGTTGGGGACTAAATCCGCCCTTCTTTGCAGTTGAACATCGATTTGATGCCAGGCATTATCTCCTCGGTTTCTTAAAACTACAAGTTTGTTATAAACCCCGATTATGATTAAAATCGGTACTCCGAAAACTATTAACAAAAAGAGAAGGGTGATCAACATTTTTACCTCCATTGTTTTAAGTAGACAGTAGATAGCATACAGGGCACTATCCTTTTTGCCCTCGCTACTCACTACCCGCTACTATATTCTTTATAAGTTCATAAAACATCCTACGTCTATTTATAGCTTAGGACAGAACAATATTCTGTCCCTATATTTATTTCCCCTTGAACCTTTGTCCAGCCAAAGGCGGAATTGAGCCTTTGAGCCTTTTTTTAATCTTATCATCCGACAAAGCCAGAATCTCTGCAGCTAAAATAGCCGCATTTTTTGCCCCGGCTGAGCCGACTGACATCGTGGCAACCGGAACACCTGAGGGCATCTGCAGGATGGAGAAAAAAGAATCAATCCCTTTAAAGGGAAGAGAAGGAAGAGGAACACCGATAACCGGTAATTTTGTATGAGAAGCTATAACTCCAGGCAGATGAGCTGCCATACCCGCACCGGCAATTATCACCTTTATCCCTTTCTTTTCAGCTTTCAGGGCAAGGTTTCTGGTTTTTTCCGGATTACGGTGAGCAGAGGAAACAACCATCTCAAAATCGATATCAAAATCAGTCAAAACCTCCGCGGTTTTATTCATCATCTCCCGGTCTGATTCACTTCCTATCACTATTAATACTTTATTTTTCTTCATAATGTTTCCTTAAATTTTCTTATATGTTAACTCGTAAGACCCGCTCTGAACCTTCAGGATTGCTTTTTTAATTTCTCATCTGCCCGGATAAGCAAGGTTAAAGAGCAATTGGACAGAACGATGTTCTGTCCCTACAATATTTAACTCTTGATTCCCTGAATACTTTTTAGAAATATTCCCTTCTGACATTGGTCGCTCGATAACCAATATCGTGTCTATATTGCATTCCCTCGAAGTTAATCTTATCCACTGCCGAATAAGCTATGTTTAAAGCTCCCTGCATGGTTTTGTCAAAAGCAGTTACTCCCAGTACCCTGCCGCCACTGGTGACGAACTTATCCCCAACCTTCTTAGTTCCAGAATGGAAAACAATCACACCTTCATTTTTCACCCTGTTTAACCCGATAATTTCCTTTCCTTCCTCGTAGTCACCCGGATATCCTCCTGAAGCCAAAATAACACATACGGCTGAGCCTTCTTTCCAATTAATATCCTCAAGCTCGAGTTCTTCTTCTACAATGGAGATGGATATTTCCGCAAGATCACTTTCCAGCAAAGGTAAGACCACCTGTGCTTCCGGGTCTCCGAATCTGCAGTTGAATTCAACAACCTTTAGTCCATTCTCGGTCATCATCAAGCCAGCGTATAAAACACCTTTATAAATTCTTCCCTCTCGGCTTAAACCAAAAATTGTCGGTTCCAGAATGTCCTCATTTATTTTTTCCATCATCCTGTCATTGATCATCAGTGTTGGTGCATACGCCCCCATGCCTCCTGTGTTGGGGCCTCTATCACCATCGTATATCCTCTTATGATCCTGGGATGAGACCATTGACAGAACTGTTTTTCCGTCAGTAAAAGCTAAAACTGTAACCTCTTCACCCGTTAAAAACTCCTCCACGATTATCTTATTACCGGATTCGCCAAATATCTTTTCCACCATAACCTTGTCGATTACCTCTTCAGCGCTTTTCAAACCCTCAACCACAAAAGCACCTTTTCCCGCTGCCAGTCCATCTGCTTTAATCACCAGGGGAAATTCTGAGGAACGAATAAAATCTAATACATCTTTCTTGGTCTCAAAAATTTTAAAACTGGCTGTTGGAATGTGGTAATTCTTCATAAACTCCTTAGCAAAAACCTTGCTCCCTTCGATCAAAGCAGCTTCTTTTTTGGGACCGAATATTTTTAAATTCCTTTTCTCGAATTCGTCCACTATTCCCAGGGTTAAAGGCAGCTCCGGGCCAACCATAGTTAGGTCAATCGAATTTTTTTCCGCAAAATCAGTCAATCTTTTAATATCCCCAGGTGAAATCTCCACACACTCTGCTATACTGGAAATCCCTGCATTTCCGGGTGCTGCATAGATTTTTTTAACTAAAGGAGATTGAGAGAGTTTCCAGACCATGGCATGCTCCCTCCCCCCTCCACCGACAACTAATATCTTCATTTTCGTTCTCCTTAAAACTCAACAGCGCTTATATTTTAAGACTTTATAATAAATCCAAACAGAACCGAAAGGCAAGGATTTTTTTATTGACAATTACCTCCCTAAACTTTTTATTAATTAAAATTTGAAGTGTTACCAGATGTCTTTTACTTCCAAATATATCTCTCAGGCAGGAATCATAGCAGCGCTTTATGCTGTTATGACAATAATTCTAGCACCTATAAGTTATGGACCCCTGCAGGTAAGGGTCTCCGAAGCTTTAACTGTGCTTCCCTATCTAACGCCGGCTGCCATACCCGGGCTTTTCCTGGGATGTTTATTGGCCAATATTTATGGAGGTTTAGGACTGTATGATATTATTGGAGGTAGTCTAATAACCCTGCTCGCTGCTTTTTTTACTTATCTTTTATCCAGAATCAAGAGACCTGTACTTGCACCGCTTCCCCCGATTTTTTTGAACGCTTTTGGTGTAAGCCTCTATCTGCATTTTCTTTTCAAGATGCCCTATTGGTTAACAGTTGTCTATGTGGGTATGGGAGAGATAGTAGCCTGTTATTTTTTAGGTTATCCTCTATTGAAAATTATATTAACCCGTAAAAGGTGGAAAGAGTATTTTTAGTATTTGAGAAAAAAAGGGCAATTTTTAAATTGCCCTTTTTTCTGATCACCATTCATTAATGATAACTACACATTCTATCTGAGCAAGATCATTTTTCTGGTTTCTCTATATTTTCCTGCTTCTATTCGATAAAAATATATACCACTGCAGACTTCATTTCCTCTTTCATCTTTTCCATCCCAGTTAACTTCATAGCTTCCGGGTAATCTTTCCTCATTCACCATCGTTCTCACCTTCTGGCCCAGGATATTGTAAATAATCAGTGAGGTGTGGACGGGGTCTCCAAACTCCAGTCTCCCAACTCTAAACTGTATTCTTGTAGTGGGGTTAAAAGGATTAGGATAATTCTGACTTAAACTATAAACATCAGGTATCAGTAAATCTTGCTCTGATTCAACCTCTGTCTTCAGATCATGATATTTCAACCTGGCTGATTTTACATTTTCTTTAAGGTCAAATAGGTTGTCACCGGCAATTACCGCAAAAGCTACCACTACGCTCTCTGCTGCAGGAATATCAAATGGTCCGCAGGAAATGATTTGTGACCAATCGCCTGTAACCAGATAAGAAGCTGTATCTGAGTCTATGAGTGTATCACCACTTAAAAATAAATATTTCTCCTCTTCGGTGAAGCCATCGTAGAGGAAAAGCTGGTTATCGACCAGCTTGCAAGATGCTGGAGGATGATTCAAGGGGAAAATAGTTAAATAAACAGATGAGGTTGAATCGTATTGGTAGGCCAACTTCATGTTCAGGATTGAATCACGTCCTGCAAAGTCATCTTTAGGTGTGTTAATGTTTATATCCCAGTCAAAGAAAAGTCCTGCATAAATACCATCCAGATTGCCCAGATTTTTATTTTTTATAGTGTATTCCAGCATAACATAATCATCATCTGGAGGGTTTGAAAAAGCAAAACTTCTCTGGATAATTTCCAAGCCTATCTGGTTTTCTGCACCAGTATCAAGGAATATCCCTGTTCCATCCTGATCTGAGACCTCTCCTGGTTTATCGATAGTCAGCTCACCCAAGGGAACAAAATCGTTCTGGGAAGAATTACCGGACTGATCTCTTGCTCCATCCATAACCTGGTTTCTTGATTTCCCGATAAGAAATGCGCCCTCAAAAAGGTTGTCCTCCCCTGTTTTTGGATATCTAAATCCCTGCCCCTGCCCTGCGAAGATAGACCTTCCCCCCAATCCGTATATGCCTGAATTTGAGATGGAAAACACTACATTACCAGCATCATGCTCTGCAGAAAAATATTTCTCCTCTTGATTAAGAGTAATCGAGTATTGAAGACTATCCACATACTCTCCTGAATTATTGAAAAATCTGATACGGAAAGTAAATGTGTAATTCAATGGCAGGTTTTCATCGTATGAGAGAACCAGTGGCGAATTGATGTTAGTTTCAGTCTTTTTAGAACCTATGGAATCGATATATAAGCTGTCTTCACACAAAACCACTGAAGAATCCTGGGTATATAAAACTACATTCAGGGAGTCAATTTTTTCTCCATAGTTTTTAAAACTAAAGTACAGCCTTTGCCTTTCCAGTACTTCGGGGTAATTCACAGTATCCTCTGTCACATACGCACTATCTAACCATACCTTCGGATAAGGAGGGGATGGCATAAAGTCTAAAGCTTTTTTCAGGTTTAGTAATCCCCAACCGTAATCATTATCCTCACCTGCAGGGCCTAAATCTGTAGCAGAAAGAAGAAGCGCATTTTTTATTTCCTCAGCAGTTGCTTCCGGATTAAATTCTCTTAAAAGAGCCACTGCTCCGGAGATGAAAGCAACAGCGGTGGATGTCCCATTTAAAAGCTTATAAGTCCCATTAAGATAAGAAGAGCGGATTCCTACTCCTGGAGCACAGATTTCCGGTTTGATCGAAACTCCATCACAACCAGAGGGTCCGCGACTGCTGAAAGAAGCAACAGGCAAGTCATCAATATACGAATCTACAGCTCCTACTGAGAAACTATTCGTTGCGGTACTTACTCTGTCAGCTGGGGTTCTCAGAGTCATTAGAGCAGGACCTTCATTCCCTGCGGCAAAAACAACTATAGCTCCTGCAGCCTCTACATTATCAATTGCAGCCCAGAATGTCTGGTCACAGGGTGGTTTTGCAGCCAGAGGAATACCCCAGGAGTTGTTTATCACATCCGGGACATCATCTATTGTCTCCGGATTTCCATCCGGATCAATAGCCCATTCAAAAGCCAGCAGAATATCCGCAATAGTCTGATCTATATCTTTACCCCGGTCAATAATCCCGGCAGCGATCCATTTGGCATCAAAAGCTACTCCCAATGTTTCTTCCTCAGTCCTGCCTACCATTATTCCCATGGAATGGGTTCCATGACCATTAGCGTCCACGGGGAAAAGCGAACCATATGGGTCAAACCAGCTACGTGAATTCCCACCCTGTAGACCTCCATTCCAGTTACCATAGAGTGCAGGATGGGTCCATTCTACTCCTGTGTCAAAACCGCATACTAATCTGCCTTTGCCCGTGTAGCCCATCTTCCAGAGTTCCCTTACCCCCATAACCTGGTAATCATCTCTTACCCCTGTTTTAAAAGAACTACTTGTATCAGTGAATGGTGCTATAAGGGCTACCGGGTAGTTTGGATAAATAATTTCTACCTCAGGTTTTTTGGCGATTCCTTCTATTATCTCCATAGTAGCGCTGATCAGAATTCCATTGACTATCCAGAAGTCCTGATAGCTTTCAACTGTCCCTTTTCTTTTCTGTTCATCTAAAAATATTAAAAGATTTTTTTGCGATTTTATCTTTTTATCTTTAAGCCTGTAAATCACATTCGAATGTTTTTCTTCACGATTTTTCAATTCCCTATAAATTTTCTGATTTTCAGGCTTAAGCTGGTCTTTCAGCATTATCAAGCAGGAAAGGTACTCGCTTCTATCTGCAACCTGAAAACTGTTCTTTAAATCAGGGCTCAGTTCTCCAGATTTCGAATGGGAGAAAGTGGAGAGTGTAAAAATTAATAAGATCGGTACTATTCTAACAAATCTCATTCTTCCCCCTCAAGTCAATTAATTCACTCTTCATAAAAGCAAATATCCTACCTTTAGAATAAAACTGTTCAAAAAATCAATAGCCTATCTTCTCCTTAAATCATCTCTTGTAAGTTTTTAGATTACATCGGGATAAGGAAGTTGTCAAGGAATTTTTTAAAGAAATCTTTTTTGCAAAATGCGAAAAATTTAATATTGCCAATCATTTATGCATCCCGAAATAACATTATTGCATTTAACTGCACAACGTTTTCGGATTAGAGGAAATCCATTTTTATATAAGGTTATTAAATCCGTGGAAAAAATTTTCAAAAAATACTTGACAATATTTTTCCAGATTATATTTTTGAATGAACCTTTTAAACTAATCCGGTGAGATTAGTAAAGGGTAGAGTTAAAAATGAGATTTAAAAACAAGAAACCCAAACCCTCCTCTGTTTAGGGGGAGGTATTTTTTTATCTGTTTTTATAACAGCTTCGAAGGAGGTATAAGTTGCCCAGAAGAAAAGGTGTTATGATTATGGATGAGAAGACTATGCGTCGTACCCTGATAAGAATTGCTCATGAGATTATCGAGAGGAATAAAGGAGCAGAGAACATTGGAATCATCGGGATAAGGACTCGTGGGGCATCCTTAGCTGAAAGACTCACCAGGATAATCCAGGAGATAGAAAAAGTTGAAGTGCCTTTGGGTTTTATGGATATCACTTTATATCGTGATGACATTCAGACTAAGTTAGATCAGCCTATTATTCAGAAGACTGAAGTTATGTTTGATGTGGCTGATAAAATAATAATCCTGGTTGATGATGTGCTTTTTACCGGCAGAACTATACGTGCCGCTCTGGACCAGATTATCGATTTTGGCAGACCAAAGTCAATCCAGTTAGCTGTTCTGGTGGACAGGGGGCATCGAGAGCTTCCAATACGTGCTGACTATATTGGGAAAAATATACCTACAGCATTAAATGATCTGGTAGTAGTGAAGTTAGAAGAGATTGACAAAGAGGATAGTATCTATGTGGAGAAGGAGAAAAAAATTAAATGACTCGAAATTCACATAATCTGAGATACTTGACAACTTATATTATACTAATTAGTTATAAGCATGAGCTGATCTATTACTTTAAATAGATGAGGTGTAGATGAAATTAAAAAGCAAGCACCTTTTAGGTTTAGAGGGTCTATCAAAAGATGAGATTGAGATGATTCTGGATACCGCTGAAAGTTTTAAAGAAATCCTGGAAAGACCAATTAAGAAAGTGCCAACCCTGAGAGCTGTAACTGTGGTTAATCTCTTTTATGAACCTTCTACCCGAACACGAATCTCTTTTGAGTTGGCAGAAAAAAGGTTATCAGCCGATCTGGTGAATTTCTCAACCTCAACCTCCAGTGTTAAAAAAGGTGAAACACTGAAAGATACTGTAAAAAACATAGAGGCCATGAAAATAGATATGGTGATAATCAGACATCAATCAGCAGGGACGCCTCAGTTTTTGACCCGGTGCCTTTCTTCATCTATAATCAATGCTGGCGATGGAGCACATGAACACCCTACTCAAGGTCTTCTGGATATATTCACCTTAAGACGAAAATATAGAAAGCTTGAAGGTTTAAGAGTGATAATTGTCGGGGATATTAAGCATAGCCGGGTTGCCAGATCAAATATCTGGGGTTTGAAAAGCATGGGTGCCAGCGTAGCAGTATGCGGACCAAATACCCTTATGCCCTGTGAAATTGAAAAGATGGGAGTGGATGTTTACTCCAATCTGGATAATGCATTAGAGGGAGCAGATGTTGTCAATGTTTTGCGTATACAATTAGAAAGGCAAAAAGGTGGACTGCTTCCCTCCTTGAGAGAATATTCCATTGAATACGGGATCAATGTGGAAAGGTTAAAAAGATTAAATCCGAATTTTACCATAATGCATCCGGGACCTATTAACAGGGGGATAGAGATAACTGCGGAAGTAGCAGATGGTCCCTATTCTGTGATACTGGATCAGGTCACCAATGGAGTAGCCATACGCATGGCAGTGTTATATCTTTTAAGTGGAGGAGAGGGAAAAGTTGAATAGAACCAAACATAAGCAAGCTGAGTTAATTTTAGCCGGTGGATTAATTATCGATCCTGCTTCAAAGCTAAATAAAATCGGGGATATCTATATAGGTGAGGGAAAGATCCTTAAAATAGAAACTAAAAAATTGATACCAAAGCATAAAATCAAATTCTCACACGAAATTCTCAATCTCTATGGAAAGATAATCACTCCCGGGTTAATTGATATGCATACCCATTTGAGAGAGCCTGGCAGGGAGGATGAGGAGACTATTTACACCGGCTCTATTTCAGCGGTGACTGGTGGATTTACCAATATCTGCTGTATGCCCAATACCCAACCACCCATCGACAATCAGGAATCAGTTAAATTTATTTACGAGAAAGCAAAAACAGCCCGGTGCAAGATCTATTCAATTGCTGCAGCGACCAAAGGTCTTAAGGGGGAAGAATTAACCGAGATCGCTGATATAGTTAAGGCTGGTGCTGTGGCAATCTCAGACGACGGAAGACCGATTTACAACTCAGCCATAATGAGATACGCCTTAGAATATAGTAAAATGTATGATATACCAGTCATATCACATTGCGAGGATTTATCCCTTTCTGCTGACGGGGTTATGAACGAAGGGTATATCTCCACCCTGTTAGGATTAAGGGGAATCCCCGGTGTTGCCGAAGAGGTTATGGTTGCACGTGAGATAAGGTTAGCAGAATTCACCGGGGCAAGAATACACATTGCACATGTTTCCACCGAAGGCTCGGTCAATCTTATCCGGGAAGCTAAAAGAAAAAAACTTAAGATCACCTGTGAAACAACCCCCCATCATTTCTCTTTGACAGACGAAGCCCTGAAAACATTTGATACCAACGCCAAGGTAAACCCGCCTTTAAGAACAAAGAGAGATGTCGAAGCTCTGAAAAAAGGGCTAAAGGATGGAACTATCGATTGTATTGCCACAGACCATGCCCCTCACTCCATTGAGGAGAAAGATGTAGAGTTTGATGCTGCTCCTTTCGGGCTGGTAGGGCTGGAGACTGCACTGGGGCTGGTTATTACTGAATTGATAGAGAAAAATATTTTGCCCTGGACTGAGGCAGTCGCAAAACTTACTGTTAATCCATCCAGGATATTAAAATTAAACGCCGGGGAGATAAAGATTGATATGCCTGCGGACTTAACTGTTATTGACCCGGATATAATGTGGACGGTTGATCCGGAAGAATTCAAATCAAAATCCAAAAACTCTCCATTTGGAGGCGAAAAGCTGAAGGGCAAAGCTTATCTAACCATAGTGGAAGGAAAAATAATGCACCAATTATAATCTAATTGCAATAAAGCATTATGAGCATACTTACCAGAACTTTCAAAATAAAAACAAAGGGGAACACAGATATTTTGAACATCACCTCTGAGGTTCAGAAGATTATAAATGGCTCCGGGTTAAAGGAGGGTCAGGTTCTGGTTTTTGTGCCCGGTTCTACAGCCGGGATCACAACTGTTGAATATGAGCCTGGTTTATTAAAAGACCTACCCCTGGCGTATGACCGTATCGTTCCTCAGGACATCGAGTATGCTCATCACCTAACCTGGGGAGATCACAATGGACACGCTCATGTGCGTGCTGCTTTTCTGGGTGCTTCCAAAGCCTTCCCTTTTTCTGATGGAGAACTACTCTTAGGCACCTGGCAGCAGATAGTGCTGATCGATTTCGATGAGTATCCCAGAAGCAGGGAAATCGTGGTACAGCTTATCGGAGCATAGTGATTCGGTTCGCTTAAATTTCAAATCTTTAACTGTAGCCCAATTCAGGCGGAGATACCCTTGGAGATCAAACTGAAATATAAAACTATCGAATGGGTTAAAAACAGAGTCATAATCTTGGACCAGTCCAGACTTCCTTTGAAGGTCGTCTACAAAGAATATAGAGATTATAAAGGTTTAGCCAGTGCCATTAAAGAGCTTAAGATACGCGGAGCGCCCGCCATCGGAATTGCAGCTGCCTATGGAGTCGTTCTGGGGATGATGAACAGGGAATACCAAGACAAAAACGATTACAACCGTAGATTAAACTCGGTTATTGCTGCTTTAAAATCAACCCGCCCCACTGCAGTTAACCTATTCTGGGCTCTGGAGAGGATGAAAAAAATAGCCTCGAGATTCGAAAAAAGTGACAGCAACAGCAAAAACAAAAGACTTTTAAGGGAAGCGACGCTTATCCACCAGGAAGATAAAATCATGTGTCAGAAAATTGGAGAATATGGTGCACGGCTTATTAAAAATGGATACAGTGTTCTAACTCACTGCAACGCCGGTGCTTTAGCTACAGGCGGAATAGGAACAGCTCTGGCTCCGATTATCATAGCAAAAAAACAGGGTAAAAACTAAAGATATATGTGGATGAGAC
>JAOUFL010000242.1 GCA_029858245.1 Candidatus Zixiibacteriota bacterium | reverse complement strand
CTTGAGGTTCTCGGAAGAGTTATTAAATCTCTATAAGGACAGGATGAAAAAACTTGAAAAGAGCGAAAAGGAACTCAAGACTAAAGCCCTCAAGGAATCCAGGGAATTAATAGATAAAACCAGGATCGAAATAGAGCATCTTATAACTGAGTTAAAAAATACAAAAGCTCAAAAAGAAAGTATAAAAAAAGCCCACACCTATCTGGAGACGAGTAAAAAAAGCTTGGAAGAAAATCTGAAAAACTCAGAGGAGAAAATTATCAAGACTGAAGAACAGTTAAGTGTGGGAGACCGGGTCTGGATAGATTCTTTAAAGGTTGAAGGGGAGGTCATGGGTGAAATGGATAAGTCTGGTAAGGTGAAGTTGAAAATAGGTAATTTTACTTATACCGTGGATCGAGGTGAGTTATCCAGAGCCGAAGGGGTAAAAAAAGATCAAACTTCTTCGACAAAATATGAGTTATATTCCATAAAGGATATATCCGCGGAAATAGATTTAAGAGGAATGACCTCGGATGAAGCCATAGATAAGGTGGATAAATACTTAGATGATGCTTACCTGGCAGGATTGTCCGAGGTAGCGTTAATACATGGTAAGGGAACCGGAGCTCTGAGAAAAAAGATCAGCGAATATCTTACAGGTCATCATAGAGTCAGGGAGACAAGAATAGGAAGTCTGGAAGAAGGAGGTATGGGAGTAACGATTGTTAGCCTAAAAGAATAAGGAAGAATTTCATAATTCCACTACACATAAACACTAAAACTTTATAGGTTAAAATAAGAAAACTTTTGAGGAGATGAACATACTGCCATTTAAGGAACCTTAAAAAGAAGGAATTCTGCTATGAGAAAAAGAATTATAATAGGTCTAATGGTAAGTCTTTTCTTTTTCAGTTTTAGTTCAGGTGAGTTAAAAATAAAGAATCCCGAATGGAAAGACGGAGAAAAAATCTCTTATGAGATAAGATATAAGGGAGAGCTGGTGGGTAGTGTTGATTATTTAATAGTTGACACTCTTGTTGGAGGTACCAAAGCCTATATGATTAAGGTAGCAACCCTTACCGGATATCTGGGAGTGAACACTTACGACAGTATAAGCTTAATTGTCAATCAGAACAATCTTAAACCTATTAATTTGAAAAGGTACTTTATAACCCCGGAAGATATAAAAATGGTTCATGCCAGGTACCTCGAAGACAAAGTAAAATTTAAAATAGATACATTTTTGGGAACCGAAGAAAAGGAAATCGATTTTCCGGAGGATGGTTACGATAACGAGGAGGTGGTTTTACTTCTGAGAGCATTACCCCTTAAAGAAGGAACAAGGGTTACTTTCAGCAATATATCTTCATTGGCAGCTAAGAGTATTCCGGTGGAGATAGAAATATCAAAATCAGAGAAAATCAAAGCCCCCCTCGGAGAGTTTCTCTGTAACAGACTTAAAATGAAAAGTGGCGAAAAATATGTTGATCTCTGGTATCAGAAATCAAAACCGTATCTGATGGTGAGATATTTGGATAACACATCGGGAACAGAGATACTGCTTAAAGAACATAAATAAATGGCTGAAGAATTTAAGAAAGATTCGTAAAAACAAATAGCTAATAGAATTTAACAAAAGCCCCTTTAATATATGGCTAATTACATTCCAGATGAGCTCATCGCTCAGATCAGAGAATCCAACGATATCGTAGATGTTATCTCCGAATATATACCTCTTAAGAAAGCAGGAAAAAATTTTGTGGCTTTATGTCCTTATCACCCCGAAAAAAAACCTTCTTTCTCTGTTAGCCAGGAGAAGCAAATCTATCATTGTTTTGGATGTGGCAAGGGAGGCAATGTTTATACCTTTTTGATGGAATACGAAAAATTAAGTTTTTATGAAGCTTTGAAACTTTTAGCTAAAAAAGCTAATATCACCATAACCCAGAAATCAAAAGACAGGGAAAAAACAGAAATAATTGATCAGCTTTTTTATGCCAACCAGATAGCTAATGAGTATTTTCAATTCTCTTTAGAGCAAAAAAAGCAGGCTAAGGATTACCTGTATGGTCGTGGATTTACTCCTGAAACAATTAAAACTTTCTCATTAGGGTATGCTTCACCTGATTGGGAAGGATTAATTAAATTCTCGACGAAAAAAGGATTGAACACAAAAATCCTTTTATCTGCAGGACTGGTGATTGAAAGTGAGAAAAAAGAGGGTTGTTATGACAGATTTCGCGACAGAATAACTTTTCCCATATATAACCTTTCTCACAAAATTGTGGGTTTCGGTGGAAGAGCTATATCCGGGGAAACTGAACCCAAGTATCTCAATTCTCCGGAGTCAGCCATATATAATAAAGGAAAGCTCTTATATGGCTTGAACTTATCAAAGGAGATTATCCGAAAGAAAAAAGCCGGGGTGCTGGTAGAAGGTTATATCGATTTAATCAGTTTATATCAAACTGGCATAAAAAATATAGTTGCCTCTTTAGGAACTTCCTTTACCCGTGAACATGCCCGCCTGATTTCCCGTTATGCAGAAAAGCTCTATTTACTTTTTGATTCAGATCGAGCAGGCGAATCGGCAGTATTCAGAAGCGTTGATTTGCTGTTTGATTCAGGGGTGGAAGTTATGATAGTGGTTTTACCACCCGGTGAAGATCCGGACAGCTTTATAAGAAGATCAGGGATAAAAGCGCTTGCCAAGAAATTTATGGAAGCTAAGAATTTTATCGAATATAAGAAAGATAGTTTACCCAAGGAATTCATTGCCCTCTCTATTAAAGAACAGGAAAAGGCAATCAGGGAGTTAACAGAAACAGCCAGCCATATAAAGAATCAATTATGGAAAGACCTTTTCATACATAAAATTGCCAGTACTTTCGATATAAATGAGGATATCATACGAAATGCAGCAGGTGAGTCAAAGCGAAGGGAAAAAGACTTTAAGATTAAATCAAGAGAAGAACTAAAGGGATTATACAGATTAGAAAGAGAATTGCTGAAGATATTAATTGAGGATTGCAGATTGCTGA
>JAOUFL010000241.1 GCA_029858245.1 Candidatus Zixiibacteriota bacterium | reverse complement strand
TTTTCTGTGTTTCCGAACTTCTTTTTGGCAGCAGTAAGCAGACTTGATTCCAGGGTATCAATCAGGTAGTCCATCTCGATGTTCTTTTCTTTAGTTATCTGTTGCAGAGCTTCTAAAATATCGATATTCATTAACTACACCTCATCAAATAATAATTTTACCTTTAGTTATTATATCCCGGGAAATGGTTTCCTCTTTATCCTGAACTTTTAATATAACCTCTTTTTCGGTAACTTTCATTATTTCGCCTGTAATCTCCGTTGAAATCCCGTAAGGTCTTTTTATATAAATCTTTACTCTTTTTCCTTTTTTCCTCCTGAAATCATTCAGGGAAAGAAGCGGTCGCTCTACGCCGGGTGAAGAGACTTCCAGAGTATATCTGTTCTGAAAAATATCTTCTGTATCCAGATAGTCTGAAATCACCTGGCTTAAATGGGAGCATTCATCAATATTTATTCCGCCTATTTTGTCCACATATATCCTCAGGAAAGAATGTGGAGGTTTAATGGTAACATCAAGTTCTACCAACTCTAAATTCTCCTGCTCAATAAGCGGCAGTAATTTATTCTTTAAAACTTCTTTTAATTCGGTCAAATTCATTAACCCTTAAGATATTTTTACGGCTCAAAACCACAATTCTTTGGGCTTACTATACTTAAAAGAGTGGGTCCAACCCACTCTTTTGAATAATATATATACCCTATTTTAAAAAAGCAACTATTTTTTATCGAGTTTTCTCAGAACCTTAGTAACTTCCTCTTGAACCTCTCCACGGTCTACTAAAATCGTCTCATTGTTGCATCTGGTTTTAAGCTCGATTTTATTGTCTTTTAAATTTTTATCACCGATTATCAACTTCAAGGGAATTCCAATGAGGTCCCCATCATTGAATTTGACCCCGGCATGCTCGTTTCTGTCATCCAGCAGAACCTCAAGTTTATTGTCTTTCAAACCGTTATAAATCTCAAAAGCTGCCTCCCTTTGCTTTTCGTCCTGGATATTTACCGGTAGAACCTCAACTGAAAAAGGAGCAATCGGAACAGGCCAGATAATTCCTGAACTATCGTGAAAACGTTCCACAGCTGCCTGTGCAGTTCTGGTTATGCCTACTCCGTAGGAGCCCATTATTAAAAATTTCTCTTGTCCGTCTTCGTCGATAAAAGTAGCATTTAAAGCCCGACTGTATTTCGTGCCCAGCATAAAGGTATTGCCAACTTCAATTCCTTTAGCTGTTTTTAATCTGTCCTTATGACACTGCGGGCACAACTCACCAGGAGATGCGTTTCTTATGTCTTCAACTAAATCGAGCTCAAAATCCCTTTCAAGATTAACGTTTATCAGGTGGTAATTGTCCTCGTTAGCTCCCGTTACGAAATCAGTCATCAGCAGAAGTTCTTTGTCACCTATGAGTTTTACACCTTTCAAGCCTACAGGACCTGCATAACCTACCTCTGCTCCGGTAATTTTTTGAACTGTCAGGGGATCAGCCATTTCGAGATTTATTGACTTGAGAATATTTTTGAGTTTGGTTTCGTTTATCTGCCTGTCACCGCGGATTAGGGCAGCTAAGGTTTTCCCATCAGCAGTGTAAAGTATGGTTTTGACTAATTTGCTGGCAGGAACATTTAAAAAACCTGTAACCTCTTCTACTGTTTTCATCTGGGGGGTAGGGATCTTCTGTAATCGATTTCTGGACCCGGCCTTCTCCTGGGCAGCAGGCTCAATCGAGGTAGCCTTTTCGATATTGGCAGCATAATCGCAATTGTCGCAGAAGAAAATTATATTTTCACCTCCATCTGTATTCACTATCACCATAAACTCGTGAGCTGCCTTACCCCCCATTGCACCCGTATCAGATTCCACCATTTTGGTATCCAGTCCGCATCTTTTGAAAATCCCGAAATAAGCATCGATCATTTTTTTGTAGCTGATCTTGAAGCTTTCTTCATTAGCATCAAATGAATAGGCATCTTTCATGAGGAATTCGCGTGATCTCATCAACCCAAATCTGGGTCTAATCTCATCTCTGAACTTATTCTGAATCTGATATAAGTTCAAGGGGAGCTGTCGGTATGACCTGATCTCACCTCTTACCAGGAAAGTCACCACCTCTTCATGGGTACCGCCCAGTACCAAATCTCTCAGATGGCGGTCTTTCATTTTCATAAGCTCTTTTCCAACTGTTTCCCATCTGTTGCTAGTCTGCCAGAGCTCCGCTGGCTGCAGGACTGGCATCAAAATCTCCTGCGCTCCAGCCCTGTTCATCTCCTCACGAACAATCCGGGATATCTTCAACAGAACCCTTTGCATCAATGGAAGATAATTATAAACTCCAGCGGCTAATTTGCGAATAAAGCCCGCCCGTACTAAAAGCCTGTGTGAAACGATCTCTGCCTCAGTAGGATCTTCTCTTAAAGTCGGTATATATGTTTCAGTCCACTTCATTTTTTATTTAAAATAGATATTTCCCTATATACCCCTGACCCGACTCGAACGGGTGCTCGCGGCTCCGGAGGCCGCTGCTCTATCCATCTGAGCTACAGGGGCAATAATTTCCAGATGTCTCCCTTTGTTTAGATTATTTTTGGCCAGTCCAAAGATCACTGTTCTGCTCAAATATAAAATCTTTTACGGGATTGTCCATTTATCTTAGTTTAAGAACTCCTGGGTTTTTCCCTGTGAGATAAACTTACTGCTTTGAAGAGCGAAATGTTATCCCACCTTCAGATATTTTGATGAATGGATACTTCCCAAAAGTTAATCTTTATTCTCATATTCAGCATAAATAAGTTTTCAGGTGTCTCAAGGCACTGCAGGTTTCAACTATATAAAATCACCTGTATTCGGAATAAGTTAGTTTTTTTTCAAACTTTCAAGGTGATTATAACGCTCTTACCTTAATAGAGGTATTCGGGTTTATATAGGGCGTTATTTGTTTTTCTTTTTATGCCTGTCTCTTCTGAGTCTCTTTTTTCTTTTGTGGGTTTTTATTTTGTGTCTTTTCTTTTTCTTTCCACAAGGCATAGGCCTCAACTCCTTTGCTTAGTTTTGC
>JAOUFL010000240.1 GCA_029858245.1 Candidatus Zixiibacteriota bacterium | reverse complement strand
GAACCCTTTTCTTTCGATCCAGCGAAGATACATCCTCAATAACATCTGTGCCCAATCCTGAGACTCTGTTCCGCCAGCCCCGGAATGGATGGTCAGAAGAGCGTCCTTGGGGTCATCCTCACCTGAGAGGATGGTGGCAAACTCGATATCCTCTATCTCCTCCTCCAGATTCGCTAATCCCTTGTTTAACTCAGGCTTAAGAGAATCATCCTCCTGGGAAAGCTCATCTAAAACCTTGATTTCTTCAAAATCCCGACAAAGTTTTCCCCATCTCTCGTTCCATTTCTTTATGAGGGTAATCTCTTTTAGAATCGACTGGGCTTTCTCGTTATCTTTCCAGAAATCAGGTTCCTGGGTAAATTTTTCTAATTTATTCAGTTTTTTGGTTTTTTCTTCGAGGTCAAAGATACACCCTAATTTTTTCTACTCTGTCCTTTAATACCTCCATAATTTTCTCTTCAGGCATAGAACCTCCTTTTTTCATCACTATTAATCAAAATTGAATATAAATGGATTTCAGGTAAAGTCAACTTCTTCTTTAAGCTTGACAGTTCAGGAAATGTAGATAGATTAATCTTATTTAAAACCTGATCGATAATTATGTTTATCACCTCTTCCATAGTTTGTGCTTTAATTCCGGAGTTGAAGGAATGCCTCCTTTTCTCCCGGATAAGGAAGTTTAAACTTTCCCCGGATTACAAAACGCTTTTGATTCTAACCTGCAAGGGGAAGGAATGGAAACCTCTCCTTTTCTCAGCACATCCCGAATACTGCAGGATTTTAAGCCTGACCGAAGAAGAATCCGGGCCATTTCAAGATTGGGCTATAACTCCTTTATTCTCACCTGCCCTGAATGCAAACATCTTTAACATTGAGCAGATCGATTTTGACCGGGTGCTAAAGTTTTCCTGCCAGAAGGAGACTGAACTTGGAAATGAGGAATTTGAGCTTTTCTTTGAGCTGACCGGAAGAAACTCCAATGCCATTTTAGTCCAGAAAGAAAAAGGGGTAATCCTGGATTCGTTAAAAAAAATAAAACCTGCTCAGAGCAGGATACGCCAGATATTACCCGGGATAAGATATATCCTGCCGCCTGCACTCAAAAAGCACAATCCTTGAAAATCACACAGGAGCATTTTCAGAAAATGATACAGAGCCATCCGGAAGAGAATCTGCTTAAGATTCTGACTTCTCATTTTATGGGCATAGATGAGCTTCTGGCGCAAATAACCGTGGAGAGATATTTAGAAAAAGCTTCTTTGAAACCTCTTAATCCTGACATCCTGTGGAAGAGTTTCCAGTCAATCTTCGAGCAGATATCCACAGGCAAAATATCTCCCCACCTGATTCTGGACTCTGAGGGAAACCCGGCTGGAATATCCTTATTTGATTTGAATTCTATCCCCAAAAATCAAAAAACACTTTTCCACAATCTGACCCAGGCTATAAATGAATTTTTCTCCATAGTTATCGAAAAAGAGAAGCAGACAAAAAGACTGCAGAACTTTCAGGGGTTAGCTCGGAAGGGGATAGAAAGACTAAAAAAGAGAAGGGTAAATCTGGAAGAGGAGTTTTCCCTTTTAAAGGAAGCACAGGATTATAAGAAAATTGGAGGTTTGATATTAAGTCACCTGAAGAAGATTAAAAGAGGGGCAGAATTCGTCGAATTGCCAGATTTTTTTGTTCCCGGACATAAAAAGATAAAAATCAAGCTTGACCCCTCTTTATCCGCCGAGGCTAATGCACGGGCTTATTATAAGAAATATCGAAAAGCCCAAACCGGAACAGGGGAGCTTAAAAATTGGATTCACCAAACAGAAAAAGAGATAAAGGACTTAGAGAAAATAAGTTCGGAGCTTCAAGCCGGGGAAAAACCTAATCTGAAAAGGATAGAGGCTAAACTTTCATCCTTGGGTTTAATCAAAATCTCCCAGCCTAAAGCAAGGGAAAAGAAAAAAGCTAAATACTCTCCCAGGGAATTTATCTCCGCAGATGGCTGGAAGATATTAGTGGGAAGAAACAACCGGGAAAACGATTATCTGACTTTCAAAATTGCCCGTCCTGATGACTTGTGGTTCCACGCCCAGAATACTGCAGGCTCTCACGTGGTTTTGAGAAAAGGGGAAAGGAAAAAACAACCTTCAGCTAAGGCTCTTGAACAGGCAGCTTCTTTAGCTGCATATTACAGCCAGGCAAAAACATCCAGGAAAGTTTCTGTCATTTATACCCTGGTTAAATATGTGAAAAAACCAAAAGGTGCTTCACCCGGTTTGGTTAAAGTGGAGAATATGAAATCGATCCTGATTGAGCCCCGATTGCTGAAATGAACAATGTTCTGTCCCTACTGTATTGTGTAGCGGAAACCTTCAGGTTTCCATTTTTACTCTATAATAAATTGGAAGGCTAAAACCTTCCGCTACAACCCCCCTACCTTGCAGGCAAGTTGGGATTACCGGATTGGTTCTGAAATTCCAAATTCCGAACCAACGCGAAATTGGAAGGCTAAAGCCTTCCGCTACAAAACCTTCACACTTGTGGGCAAATGGGAATATTGCTATTCAGACTCCAAATCTTTCAAAATATCCTCTACTTCTTTTACATCCTCCTTTTTACCCTGTTTCATGAAAAGCTCTTTTGCTTTCTGTAACTCCTTTTTTGCCTCTTCTTTTTTACCCATATCAATATAAAGAAGACCAAGGTTCCCATATACATCTGCATCATCCGGGTTAAGCTTAATTGCGGTTCGATATTCTTTCTCTGCCTCCGGGAACTTCTTCAAATCATCAAGTAGAATGCCCAGATTGTTGTGTGCATCTGCATCATCCGGGTTAAGCTTAATTGCGGTTCGATATTCTTTCTCTGCCTCCGGGAACTTTTTCAAAGCTTTAAGTAGAACGCCCAGATTGTAGTGTGCATCTGCATAATCCGGGTTAAGCTTAATTGCGGTTCGATATTCTTTCTCTGCCTCAGGGAACTTCTTCAAATCAGAAAGTAGATTGCCCAGATTGTTGTGTGCCTCTGCATAATCCGGGTTAAGCTTAATTGCGGTTCGA